>DATCFJ010000662.1:0-3070 GCA_036509605.1 Polyangiaceae bacterium
GGCGCCGACCCAGGCGCGCGCGTGAAGGCCGCGGGCTACGTGGGCCGCGGTTGGGGCGAAGTCATGGCCTTCAACGACGACCCGCTGAAGGCCGTCAATCAATGGGTGAACAGCGTGTGGCACCGCACGCCGCTGCTCAGCCCGTGGTGGGACGACATGGGCTACGGCAACGCGACGAAGTGCGACGTGATCGACCTCGGCCCCGGCACTCAAAGCCCAAGCACGACTACCGCGATGTACCCCTACGCCGGACAAACCAACGTGACGCGCTCCTTCAACGGCGCCAACGAAGGGCCAGTCCCCCCCGCCCCAGCAACAGGCTGGCCCAGCGGACTACCGATCACCCTTTACGTGCGCAACGCCGTCACGGTGAGCCACAGCATCGAAGTCATGGGCTCGGGCACGCCGCTCGCCCACCAATGGATCGACTACAACCAATCCGACAACGACACCGATCAACTGATCATGTACACGAACGCCCCATTCGCGGCGAACACGACGTACCACGTGACCATCGCGGTCACCATCAGCGGCGCGCCGAAGACGTTTGATTGGACGTTTGCGACGGGTAGTTAGGCTGCTCGGGCGTGAAGGCACGCGCCCACTTGACGGCACGGCGCTGCCTGAAAATAATGCTCTCCGTTGGAGGTACCCAATCCAAATGAGATCCCCGCCCCCTAAGCGCGATCCAGCAACAGGAAAAGGCTCGTCGACTGATACGCTTCGCTCGAATCACCTTCGTCGCGAAGTGAAGACAGCGCTCGAGCTCGCGGTAGCCTCGATGAGCCCTACCGCGATAGTGGACCGCCTGGCGGTAGCTGCTGGCCTGCTGGAGGCGCTCGCCGAGTTTCCTTCGGACGCAGCGCCCGTCGTGGCAACCGCGCCGCGGGCCCTGGAAATTGCGGATGAAGCGCTGAACGCTTGGCGTGCTTGGGAAGCAAAGCCCGGTCGCAAAGGCATTGTCTAGCGCGACCGCCGCTGTGCGCGCTCGTTTCAGGGGCGGCGGCCTCGGGAGCGGCGGCCTTCCCTGGCTGCCCCGAGGAGGCACAACCGACCGCCAACAGCCGCGCGGCGCCGCCTGCGCACAAGGGTTTCACTCGCCTGGGCCGCTAGGCGGACGTTGAGCTTTCGGACAAGGGCCTGGATGGAGTAGGCATTCGGTTGACGTAGAGATGGGACGCCCCGAGCCGACAGATCGCGATTTCTGCCGAGCTCGGCGAGAAACCAGAAATATTGCCGAACGGTTCGCTTTTCTCGATCAGAAAGCACCGCTCGCCCCATTTGGCTTGGATGCGCGGCCACGCCCCCAGTCTTCCGTCACAGCGCCTGGCGATTCTGGTGAGGAGTGTGGCGCTTCAAGCCCCGGTTCGCGTCGCGGGAGCCATGCCTCGAGCTGACGCGCGCTTGCGCAGAGTGGTCGGCGAGCACGTCGGGCTGGTCTGGCGCGTACTCCGGCGCGCAGGCCTAAGCCCGGCTGACGCCGAAGATGCATCCCAAGATGTGTTTTGGGTGCTGGCGCAGCGCATCGACGGCGTGCCGGAGCGCGCGCAGCGCTCCTTTTTGGTTTCGACGGCGCTGCGCGTCGCATCCGACCGCAGGCGCTCGAAGTGGCATCGCTCAGTCAGCAGCGGGCTGGACGCCGAAGCGCGCGCCAGTGACGCAGCATTGCCCGACGAAGCGCTCGAGCTGCGACGCGCAGGAGCGCTCCTGGACGAAGCGTTGGAAAGCCTGGAAGCTTCGGATCGCGCGGTGTTCATCTTGGCTGACCTCGAGCAGATGACGCGCGCGGAAGTCGCGCAGGCCCTGCGCATTCCAGAAGGCACGGTCGCTTCACGGCTTCGCCAGGCGCGCACTGCCTTCGAGGCCTCGGTACGGCGGCTTCGTGCCCAGAGCGGGAGCCGCATATGAGCGACGACGAACGCCGGCTATTTGACAGGCTGCGCGAGGCCGCGCAGAGCGAGAGCCCACCGGCGGAGCTCAGCGAGCGCGTGCTCGATCACCTCGCGTATCGCTCTCGGCTCGAGGCTCCTGCAAACAAGTCGAGCTACCGCACACGCCTCGTCGCCTCGTCGCTGTGCGTCGTCGCCGCGGCCGCCGCGCTTGCGGTGTTCATCGGGGCAAGGCGTTCGCCGCGCGATGCCGTGATCACCCCCGAGCGCACGACATCGGCAGGCAATCCGAGCTCCGTGAGCGCGAGTGCAGCGCCGAGTCAAAGCGCAGGCCCGGTCTTCGACCCCTGCACGGAACGCGCGGTGGCCAGCGGCAGCGCGCCCTCGATCGACGATTTCGAAGACGGCGACGACGCGGTCGCGCCGCTCGAAGGCCGTGTCGGCTTCTGGCGTTGGGCGCGAGAAATCGACCAGCCCGGCACCGCTCCCGCGCTGATCCCGCTGCCCCGCCCCGACGCCACGCGCAGCAACCGCCTCGCCCTACACGTCAAAGGCGGTCAGCTCGAAGACTGGGGCGCGACCGTCGAATTCAACTTTCGCCCCGGTTGCTACGATGCCTCCCGGTACGGCGGGATCAGCTTTCAGGCGCGCGGCCCCGGGCGCATCTACTTTGCGCCGCGCGAGGTGAGCGTGATCCCAATCGCAGAAGGTGGAACGTGCGAGCGCGATTGTCACAATCCGCACGTCGCCAAGATCGATCTAGATGCCGTGTGGCGCGTCTATCAAATCCGTTGGGCCGAGGTACGTCAACGCGGTATCGGCAAGCCCGCGCTCGACCCGCAACGCCTCAATAGCCTCGCCTTCCTGATCCGGCCCGAGGACACCCCGTACGACGTCTGGCTCGACGACGTGCGCTTCATGCCGCGTTAGGCGTAGCGTCATTTCCATCTAAAGAGCCGCGCCCGTGCAACTCAAAAACACGCTCGCGCCGCTAACGGGGGTGCCGGCGCCAACGAAGCGAAGCAGGCGCGGCCAGTTGGACGGGCACCCGGACACGATGTCCGGATTCCCGAGCGGCGCCGGCGCGCCGGCGGCGTCGGTGCGAAGCTGGTCGATCACGCAAAACCCGTTCACGCCGGCGGCGACAGTGACCTCGTTTTGGCAGGCGTACAGGGCCGAGC
>DATCFJ010000663.1:0-4027 GCA_036509605.1 Polyangiaceae bacterium
CGTCGTATTCGGGAAGTACTTCGCAAGCAGCCCGGTGCCAGTACCACCCGATTGAATGGTGTTCGGCACGCTGACGGCGTGCGCCGTCGTATCGATGCCCACCACTTGCTGCTTGGTATTGCCGTAAATGTTGTTGGCGGACAGCGCGAGGGTTCCGTCCGGGGTGAGCGGCGCCCACGCGAAGCCGCGCCAGTCGCTCCCGCCGCTGGTGTAGGGATTGCGGGCTGGCGCAGCGATGAAGTCCGCGATCGGAGTGAGCACACCACCAGCCTGGATCGTGGAGAGCCCACCGTTGGCGCTCCAGCTATTGTCCGAGGTCGCGAAGTAGTTGCCGTGGGAGGATACCGAGTGGCAGACCGGACAGCCTGTCACGGTCGTAAACGCGCTGTGCGCGGGCTGCGTCGAGCCGGGATCAGCCACCATCATGTTGGTGGAGCCGCCGCGGTTGTACTGCGTGTAGTAGATCAACCCGCGCACGGGCGCGGAGCTGAAGTGTAAATTCCGGTTCAGGGCGGGCGCGGGAACTCCGCCGATCACGCGCTGAACGCTGAACCGAACATCCTGCCCTTTACCGGTGTTTTCGAAGTCTTTCCATAGGGCGGGCAGAATAGCTGCGTTCGGAGGACTCGATTCCGGGATGATCTCGCTCCAGGAGAAGGCCGCCGTGCCCGTCGGCGGATAGCGCAACGAAACCTTCACTGCGTCGGCTGCAACACCGCCGTTGTCCCACTGGATGAGCGGGGGAGCCATCCCGATCGGCAACACGGTGTTGGCGTACGGGTACAAGATCGTCATCGGGTCCGTCGCCGTTGCCGACTTTGCAAAATTGGTGACCGCGTTGGCGGGCGCCGTTGTCGTGTCGGTTGCGTTGACCGTAACGTTGACCTTGCCGGTGGCGGAGAATTGACCGGCGTAAGCGGTGAGGTTCAATGTGCCGGGCACGGCGCTGATCATCGTGACGAGGCCGTTGTTGACCGTGGCCACGTCGTAGCGATCAAGCGTCCACGCTGAAGTCACCGTGCCCGCGTAGCAGCCCGCAGGGACCAGCGAGACCGTGAATTGCGGGTTGCCGGGCGTAACGGTCAGCCGTGAATGAGAGCCCGTTGGCCCACCGAGGCTGGTGCTCGGAATTGCCGCCTTCGGGATGGTGGGCGAGCTCCAGCGCAGCCGAGCAGATGCGCCGCCGCTGTTCTCGTAGTATTCGAAGCGGAACAACGCCGGTACGCCCGCAGTCAGATTGATCGTCGGCGAAGCGTACTCCGTGGGGCCTTGGTCCTGCCAATGGTCGATGACCAAGGTCCCGTTGACCCAAAGCCGCGCACCGTCATCGGTCACCGTGTAGAACGTGTACGGCTCGGTCGTCGCGGGAATTGCTGAACCAGTCCAACGAATCGAGAACGCGTCCACACCGATACCCGTCGGGCCCGGAGCACCGGAGCCCCAGTCGAAATCGATGTTCGATTCAGTGCGCGTCGCAGTAACGGGCCACGCCGCTGGAATCGAAGTGATGGTCTTGCTGAACTGATTGAAGTACTCGCCGAGCACTGCCGGCGTGCTGACGCCGGAAATCGTGATGTCCTGCGAAGCGGGCGACATCACGAGCCCGGTGCAACCCGCGCCCATCGGTAGCGGGACGCTCGGTTTCAGCACTAGCCCGGCATCGAGCGCAAACACACCAGCGTCGATCGCCAAACCGTTCGGGTCGTCGACGAAACGCTGACAGTACGGATCGCACGGGTTGTCGATACACGCCTGCGAAGTACCAAGCCCCTGCGCCTGCTGCTGACTACTCGAAAGCGTTAACGTCGCCACGCGATCGCCGACGCAATCACCCCAGGTGCCATTCTCACAAGTGCGCTTGCCCATCGTGCAAGACACGTAGTCTCCCGAGCGCCGCTTCACTTGACCGCAGTCGACGACCTCGTCGGCGGTGTCGCACGAGCAACCTTTGTTCGGTGTCTCGCACGGATCGACATTCGGAGTCGGCATCGCAGGCGCCGCGCCCGCCGCGCCAGCAAACGGCACACTAGGATGATCACCATGCGAACAGGCGTTGCCCAGCGCGAGCAGGGCAAGAGCTGCAGCTAGACGCAATGGCTTCTCGAACATGATTCTCCGAAGTTAGATAACGACCGGACTACCGGGTATGTAATGACTGTGAATGACCTGGCGAAATCCGCAACGGCGTGCGGCTCGCAGAAGGTGCGCAAAACGCCGCATAAAGTAGGGGTTTGCGGAGGCGTGTAGTCGAAAGGCGCACACGCAATTCCGCACCTCACGGGCCGCGTGTTGCCCTTCTCGGGCGCGTCGTCACCCGGTAGTGTTTCTGTTGTTAGCTCAACCGAGAACGTCGGCGATCGTGTAACGACCCGGCTTTTTCCCAGCCAAGAAGCGGGCGGCGCGCAACGCGCCGTGGGCGAACAGGTCGCGGTTCGACGCGCGGTGAGTCAGCTCCAAGCGCTCGCCATCACCCAGCAAGTACACCGTGTGGTCGCCGATCACGTCGCCACCGCGGACGCCGAAAACTGCCATTTCGTCCTTGGTCCGGGCGCCGACTTCGCCGTCGCGGCCGCGCAGCTCGCGCACGTCCGGGCGCACGTTCTTGACCGCTTCGACCAGCCGCGACGCCGTCCCGCTGGGCGCGTCGATCTTCTTCCGGTGGTGGAGCTCGACGATCTCGACGTCGTAGCCGAGCCCGAGCCGCCGCAAAGCAAGCTCTACGGCTTCGGCCAACACCTGCACGCCGAGGCTCATGTTGCCTGCCCACAGCACCGGTACCACCTCGGAAGCCTTGTCCAGCGCGCGCTTGGCGGCGGCATCCAGATTCGAAGTCCCGCTGACGATGGCGATGTTCTGCCGCGCTGCAAGCTGGGCGATCGCCGCCACCGCCGACGCGGTCGAAAAATCGATCACTACGTCCGCGCCGAGCAACGCCGACGCAACGTCCGGGCTCGTCACCACGCCGAGTGAGCCCAAGCCCGCGAGCTCGCCCAGATCTCGTCCAAGCGTCGGATCGGAGATCGAGCACGCGGCGCCGACGATCTCCACCTCTGGCACGCTTTGGGCCAGCCGCGTGATCGCTAGACCCATGCGGCCGGACGCGCCATGCAACGCGAGCTTCACGACTCCTCGTACTCCGCCATCGCCGCGCTCAGCCGAGCACGACACTCCGCCGATGCCTCCACCAAAGGCAAGCGCACGCTCGCGTTCATGCGACCCTTGAGCTCTAGCGCTGCCTTCACCGGAGACGGGCTTGCCTCGGAAAACATCGCCTTGTGCACGGCAAACATTTTGACGTGCTTCTTGCCGGCTTCGAGCACGCGGCCGGCCAAGGCGTCCTTGACCAGGTCGCTGATCTCTTTGGGATACACGTTGCTGGTCACGCTGATCACACCCGTGGCGCCCACGCTCATCATCGGCACCGTCAGCGCGTCGTCACCCGACAAGATCGAAATTGGGCGCTTCACCCGCGAAACTAGCTCTTGGCAGTGCAGAACGTTGCCCGTCGCGTCTTTGAGACCCACAACGTTGGGGCACGCGTCCAAGACGCGCAGCGTGCTGTCCACACTCAGCTCGACCACGCTGCGACCCGGGATGTTGTACAGCACGATCGGCACGGGAGTCGCTTTCGCGATCGCGCACAGATGCTGAACTAGCCCTTCTTGCGTGGGTTTGCTGTAATACGGCATCACGACCATGACCGCGTCGGCGCCAGCTTCGACCGCTGCCTTGGCGGCTTCGATGCTCTTCTTGGTGCTGTTCGAGCCGGTACCAGCGAGCACGATGGCCCTGCCCTTCGCGACGCGCTTGCTGCGCATGATGAGCTCACGTTGCTCGCCGTCTGTCAGCGTGGGCGCCTCGCCTGTCGTGCCACACGGCACGACGCCGGCGATACCTGCGGCCACCTGCGCCTCAACGTGCTTCTCGAAGGCCGCGAAGTCCACCTCCGAGCCGTCCGGCGTAAACGGGGTCACGAGCGCGGTATAAGCGCCAGAAAGGCTGAGCTCTGCCATTGCGCGCTTCTTTT
>DATCFJ010000664.1:0-5692 GCA_036509605.1 Polyangiaceae bacterium
CCGCACCGGGCACCGTCACAGACGACCGCGTACGCGAGCTACACGCGCGCTTGATCGAAGCGAAACGCCAGACTCAAGACGCCGCGGCGGTATCGATGGAAGGGCTGGCCAAGTCGATGAAAGCGACCGAAGCCAAGCTGCGTGAGCAGCACAAAAACCGCAAAATCGATTTCGACGTGGTGATCAAGGACGGCAAGGCCGTCCTAAAGCCCATCGTACGCTGACACGGGGCATGGTGTGGGTGCTAAGCCCACATCTGAAACCTCAATTGGCAGGGCTGCTGCGATCGCTCTGGCGCTGCACTGAGGACCGCGGCCCCTCGATGTACACCTCGCTCTCGCAGAATACGATCGTGCAGGCACTATTGCCCGCTTCGCGCATGCGCGCGCAGAGCTCCGAGAGCTCGGCATCCGAATCCACCACGTCACCCTCGACAGGTTGGCGCGTGGACTGATCGTAGCGACAGTTATCGATTGCTACCCAACGACCTTTGAATTCACTCGAACGACAGAACTCGGGCCAGGTCATCCGTGTCGACATGCTTGGGGGTCTTACTTTCACTGAGTACTTCCCTTGCGGGAGAACTCCCCTCTGCTTCGAAACTTGGCATGAGGCCAAACGTCACCGGGACGCCTCAGCATCTAAATACAGCTTCACGCGGTCGTCAAGCTGACGACAAGCGACTGTTGCAATCAGGATCCAGCGACAGCAAACAGCCAATACAGTTAGGTTATTTACTTGCAGCTCGATCCAGCGAGACTGGATCCGAGCTTGCCACTGGCGGCGCCGATACTCTGCGCGGCCGCAAGGATGGCCTTCGCCTGACTGCAGTTACCGTTCAGCGCCGCAGACTTCGCGGCGGCTGGCGCGTTGTTACGTGCCGTCTGTGAACATTGCGCCTTCTTCGCGGCGTCGGTGCACCGAGCGAAATCGGCGGCGGCTGCGGAGATATTTCCGGAGCTAGCGGCGGCGATGCAGGCGTCGCAGGCGTTTGCGGCGGGCGCTGGAGTGGAGCTCTTGGTGGTCCCAGTGCTCGCCGGCCCTGTACCGGTCTTGCTTGTTTCGATCGGCGCGACTTTGTCCGTCGGCGCCGTAGTTGGCGCAGTCTTCACTGGGTCCGGTGCTGCCGAAGCTAGTGGCTCGAGCGTTTGCACGGCGCCAGTGCCAAGACTGCCACTGCCTCCGCCCACGTCAGTGCCGAGCGGAACGATCGGAGCGTCTTTCGTCGCGCTCATCGAGCGCGCCGCGAGCACGCCGATTGCGATCAGCAAGATACCGCCTACCGCGCCAAGACCGATCACGAGGCCCTTGCCTCCACCGCTCTTGTGGTTGCGACCGCTGGTCATTGGCGATGGCGGCACGCCGGCCATCACGGGTGGCGACATCATCGGTGACGGCGGCGCATTGAAATCTGGAACCTGAGCCATCGCCGCAGTGCCGCTCGCATTCGCGCCAACGTCCGGGTGCGACTCGACGGTCATCCGTCCGCCGTCCGACAGCTCAGCAAAGAACTCGCGCGCCGTCGGCTGGCGATCTTCCTTGTTCTTCGAGAGCGCGCGCAAAATGGCTTTGCGCATGCCATCCGGGATGTTCTTCGCCGGCGCCGAAATCTCGAACGGGATCGGCTGCACGCTCATGTGCTGGGTCGCCCACTGCCAGGGCGTGTCCGCGTCGAAGGGCAAACGCCCGGCGAGCATCTCGTAAGTCATCACGCCGAGGGAGTAGATGTCGCTGCGTGAATCTAGGGCTTTGCCCGTGAATTGCTCGGGGCTCATGTACGGCGGGGTACCGAGCACCATGCCCTGTTGGGTGAGCTTCTGCTCCTTCTGAGCGTCGGCGGATTCGGTGCGTGCAGCGATCCCAAAATCCAACACCTTGACGAAGTCGGTCTCGCCGGCGCGATCGGTCAACACCAGATTGTCCGGCTTCAAATCGCGGTGGATAATGCCCTGCATGTGCGCTTCATCGAGCGCGCCGCACACCTGACGCATAATCTTGATCACCCGTTCTGGCGAGAGCGGGCCTTTCAGGAGCACATCCGCCAGCGAGTGGCCCGCCACGAACTCCATGGCGATGTACAGGGTGCCGTCATCGGTCGAGCCGAAGTCGTAGAACTTGATGGTGTTCGGGTGTTCGAGCTGAGCGACCGTGCCGCACTCACGGTGAAAGCGAGCGAGGACGGACGGGTCTTTCGACAGGTGGGCGTGCAAGGTCTTGATCGCGACCTTGCGCACGGTCGAGCCCATCTGCTGCTCGCCGACGTACACGATGCCCATACCCCCCTCGCCGAGCACGCCGGTCACGCGGTAGCGGCCGCCAATCAGTTTCCCGATCATGGGGTCGGCGCCGGCCTCGGCGACCGTGGGCATCAACGCGCCGCAATGAGCGCAGAAGCGCGCGCCGTCGATGTTCTCGTGCTGACAAGCTTCACACTTCATCGGAATGACAGGGGTATCCGAACTAGGGCGCGAATGCCAGCCGCCGGCCGAAACAACGCTAGGGCGCGGCGATAGGCGGCGCGCTCGGCTCCGCGTCCGGAGGCCAAGGCAGGTCTTGGGATTTTTGCGTCGCCCGATCGACCAGTACCAGCCGTGTGGCGCGCGGGCTGGCCGGAACGAGCACGCTCATGCGGGCCACGGCGTGCGGGGCCATGCTCGGTGGGTCGTGCAGTGGCCTACGAGTGACGCCCGGGGTCTCCTCGGCGGCGATCATAGGAAAGTCAAAACGCACGCGATCGATCAACTCGTGCCCGATCCACAGCTCGAGCGCGAAGCGCCCCATGCGCCGCGGCGTCGCTACGGGCTTGGGCAGAGCCCGCTTCTCGACGCCTTCCACGCTCACACTGCCCGCCTGATAGATCACCGCATATTGCCACTGCTCGGCCGTGCGCAGCGGTTCTGGATCGGGAGCAGACCCGGAGAGCGGCGGAGCCGCAGGCAGAGGCGCCGCGTGCGTAGGCGGCGGGCCGGCGTCCGCCGGCAGGTCCTCTCCCTCACCTTTGCCCTCGGCGATGTGATGCGGAATCACGAACGCCGCATGCCCGGGATCCACGGTCGCGTAGTGCCCGGAAGCGCAGGCAGCCAGCAAGGCAAACACGAAACCGATGCGAACGGGATTCACGAGGCCGCTATACCACTCCGCACGTGCTCAAGCACCGAGCGGCAGCTCACTGGCAGCCGCAAACGCGCTCTCGCTGCCCCCAAATTCGCGCCAAATGCTGAGCAACCAAGCTGGCGTCGCGGCCTCGATACGACGCGGCGCAGGAAGAGGCAGCTCGACCCACGCCGCGTGCAACGCGATGCGATCGAGCGCCGTCACGGCGCCGGTTTCGGAGATCAGCCGCGAGACACCACCGTAAGCACGGTCCCCCAGCAGTGGCAGCGCGTGCGCCGCGCAATGCACGCGCAGCTGGTGCGTGCGGCCCGTTTGCGGCGCGAGCGCGAGCAAATGCACGCGCTCTGGCGTCGCGCGCTGAGCTAGGTCGCTGCTTGCTGCGACCGCGTAGTCCGTATGCGCCGTCTCGGCATTTCGCCCCGCCACCGCACGCAAGCTGCCCGCTCGGCGACCGATGCTATCGGACCACGCACCACTCGTTGCGAGCGCCGCGCTCGGCCCTGCAGTCGCGAGTGCCAAGTAGCGCCGCTTGAAGCGCTTACGCTCGCGCCACTCCTGCACCATGCGCCGCGCGTCCGGCGTCAGCCCGAGCGTCACGACGCCGCTCACCCCGGTGTCGAGTCGGGACAAAGCGTGCAATCGCGACGGCGGCACGCCCAGCTGTATCGCCAGTCGCGAAACCAGCGTGTCCGCCGTGCGCGCGTCGGGCTCGGTCTGCAGCCCCGCAGGCTTGTCGACGAACACGAGCCCGCGGTATTCGCCGAGGATCGCCAGGGCAGCGGCGGCAGTTGGCGCCCGCGTATTGCTCAACGGAGCTCAGTAGCAGGCGCGGAACCGGTGGTCCGCTGCACGAGCTCGACCAGCACCGGATCGGTCGCCAGCTGCTCGCGCAGCGACTGCTTCACGAACTCGAGCTGATCCGGGCTGATTTTGCCGGCAAGGTGGTTGGTCGCGTCGCTGACTCGACCGTCCAAATATTGATCGAGCGACAACTCACCGCGCTGCAAGCTCGCCAGCGCGGCACTGATCCGCGAGGGCGCAACGGCCGCCGACGAGACACCGCTATCGAGCGTGAAGGCCTCGGTCGGACGCGCAACCTCTCCACCTTGTACGCCGCCGATGCCGCCAATCGAAGCGCCCGGAGGCTTGCCGATGCTATCGATACCCATGGGCAAATCCTTAACGAGTTCCTAGCCGCGCAAACTGCGTTTCGAGCCTAGCATGTCCCGAGCCGAGCCTCTCCTCGAAGCCGGGAGGTGCGGCTCAACGGATGTTGCCAATGGCGTTCTTCATGGTGTCGTGGCGCGCCTTGAGCACGTTCGAAATCGCCGAATAACTGCGACTTTCCGCGCTCATTTGTTCCTGCAGCTTCAGGTAGTACAGGTTCTGGTCGGCGTCCTGCGACATCACTTGTTGGATGCTCGGATCGCCGCCGGAGGTCGCGCCGGCGACACCGCCTGCAGCCCCGGAAGTGGCAGTGCCGGTCGGCCCGACGGCGCTGGTGAGCGCTGAAGCAGTTGCGAACTGTCCGCCACTGACGCCTGGCCGCAAGGCGGCCGCAATGATGCCGCCGCCTGGTAGATGAGTGACGGCTGCTTCCGCGCCGCTCACGATGGCGACCGAGCCTGCGCTCATCATTTGTTGAAAGGGACGGGCCGGTTCAGGGGTAACACGCGGCGCCGTAGCGGTTTCGTATACGCCGGTCGCTGGACCGCCGACTCCAACACGAGTGGTCATCTGGATGCTCCTTGTTCGGGCGCGTCGAGCGTCCGTCACGCCTCATCGGCAAGGCAGCCGCGCCGGTTGCCGAAAAAAGCCTGGCGCCGGCGACGAAGCCTCAAAAACGGGCATCGAAGCCGAGCCCGAAGCCCGTCGTGCCCACCGCGCGGGGCGTGACACGCAGCCCCGTTTCGAGATCGGAACGCACCAGCTCATCCTGGCCGCTGGCAAGCCCGGCTAGAAAGAGCACCGCACCCGTCGCTTGCACGACCGCATCAGCCGACAAAATTGCGATGGTTTGTACCTCGTTGAACGCGCCGTTCACGCACTTGGTCGCCTGAAGCGGGTCGTTGTCGCAGTGGTACGAGCGCGCACCGATTGCCGCCCAGGGGCCGATCACTGGCAACACGGTCCAACCGGTGCCGTCGCCAAAGCCCTCACCGGTCGCGACGACCAGAGCAGCAATGTACGAGACCCCGAACAACCCGAGCCCGGCCTCGATCAGGCCGTTCGCCGGGCGGTGCTCGACGCGATACCCCGCAGCGATCGGTAGTCCGGCGCGATACGGCAGGAGCGCCGGATAAAGCGCTAGCGCAGAGGCCGGGGCGAGGGGCGCGCTCATCTGAACTGGACCACGCAAGATCGGGTAGCGACTGTCAGTCGTCGAGTCTGCGGGCGACGCTGGCACTGCCGCAGGCGCGGGCGTAGGACTCGCAGCCGGCGCAGGCGTTGGCCGTGGCACAGCGGGCGTAGGCGGGGCTGCATTTGGATCGGGAAAACTCGCCGTCGATTGCGCCGCCGCTACCGTCGCGAACGACAGCACAGCCACGCAGCAAACACCTCGGCCTCCCCAAACCCC
>DATCFJ010000665.1:0-4533 GCA_036509605.1 Polyangiaceae bacterium
GGATGCCGCCAAAAGCCTTGGCTTCGACCCGCCCTAAGGAAGACATAAGCGAGCGGCGGGTTAGTGGGCTTGATGTCCTTGTGCAGAAGCCCTTTGGCGTGCACCCGGGACAAGCAGGCAACCGAGCAGGTCAATGATCCGACGCGACGGGCCACGTCGACCGTCTTGGGAGACTCAATTGCGCCACACTAGCTCCGCCCGGCCCCGCACATTGGCGCTTAAGCGGGTCCCGCAATTCCGCCACATAGCTATCTTGGGTGGACGCAGTAGTCTTGCTTTGGCGCGGAGCAGGTCTGCGCAACGTTGGAAGGATCGGGATGTGCGATGGTTCGAACGGCGCGAGATCGGACGCTGATCAAGGCGCACGAGCCGGCGGAGGTGAGGCATTGGGCGACGACATTGAGGTCTCCCGTGGTGTCTGACCTTCAGTCCTTCGTTCTTGAGGTTCATCCTCGCCACCCGCGAGGGGTCACGCCCACGGGCTTGGCGTAGCCGCATGGCCCACCTCCTGCTCGTCGATGACGACGACGATATCGTCGAACTTTTTGCGCGGTTTCTGCGCTCGAAAGGACACGAAGTGCGCTCAGCCTCCACCGGCGAGGAAGGGCTCCAAGCACTGCGAGCCGCACCGTTGCCGGACTTGTTGGTCCTCGATGTCGACATGCCGGTCTTGGGTGGCCCAGGAATGGCTCACAAGATGCTGCTGCACGACGCCGGCGAGGAGAGCGTCCCCATCTTGCTCATGTCGGCGCGGGACGACCTTCCGCAGATCGCGGTGCAAATGGGAACGCGGTACTTCCTTCGGAAGCCCGCCGACTCGGCGCAGTTCTTAGAGATGCTCGAGCGAGCGCTCCGCGAACACTGCGCCCCAGCCTCTGCTTAAAGACGCGGCGTCCGGGCTTTCTAGAATTGGACACCGCCACGGGAATTGCAGAAGAATAGATCGTTCCTATTCGCAGCCGCGTCATTCCTGACGTAGCGCGCCGCGTCAGCGCAGCGCGTGTCGCGATCGCTGTGCCAGGCTGAGCCACGCGTCCGACCGTCGCGCCAGTGCGACGCAACCTGCGGCGGCGGGATATCTGCGCTTCCCCGCTGTTCTTGGCATTGTCAGTGGCTGGCACAGATACTGTATAGGGGGGGCTCGGGAGGAATCTCGATCATGGCTCACGCTACCCAATTCCGCTTTAGGTCCGCTTCACGCCCACGCTTTGCGCAACTGGCACTCGTGCTGGCGGCGTCGGGCTTGTTTGGAGTCGCCTGTGGCTCAGGCTCGGGCGTCTCGCGCACCTCCCACGTGTCGGCGGACCCCAAGCTGGGCAATACAGACAAGCCGGACAACGGTGTGGTGTCGGTGGACGAGCCGAACATCAGCGGCGCCATCGACGGCAGCACGCTAACGGTCAACGTACCGGTGACGTCGCTCGTCGATCACGACGCAACCGGCACACTGAACCTGCGTCTGCAAGACGTGGACGGGCTGACCGACCGTGGCGTCGTCGCTCTGCCGTACTCGCTCGCGGCAGGTGAAAGCGCCACACTCAGCGCCACACTCGCGGCGCCCGCGGACGCAACCACACCATCAGACTTCGTCAAATCGAACGTGCGCGTCGACGACGGCAGCCCAGGTGGCCTGCGCGTGACCCGGAGCTTGATGTACGTGCTCCCGCTCGACGAGCTCACGGTCGAGGGGCCGTCCACCGTGCACAAGGGGCGTGAGGTCTCGTACCGAGTCCGCGTTCAGGACGCGATCAAGCATCAGCCGATTTCCGACCGAAAGGTCACGTTCGAGCTGCGCCAGAACGACAAGGTGGTGCAGACGCAGACCATCTCAACGCAGGTTAGCGGCGACGCGGAAGCTCGCCTGACACTGAAGAATCCAGGGGATTACAAGGTGCTGGCTCATCTCGAAAGCCAGGGTGTGAGCACCGACCTCGAAGACCCCGTGACTGTCAGCAATGACGTCCAAAAGCTGCTCCTGACGACGGACAAGCCCATCTACCAGCCGGGTCAAGTCATCAACCTGCGCGCGCTCTCGCTGACTCAGGGCACGAATACGCCGAGCGCTGCCGCGGCCGTCTCCTTCGAGGTCGAGGACGGCAAGGGCAACAAGCTCTTGAAGCAGGCGACCAAGACCGACCAGTACGGCGTCGCGGCCACGAAATTTCAGCTTGGCAGCATCCTGAACGAGGGCACGTTCAAGGTGCGCGTCATCCAGGGCACGGTCATCAGCGAGAAGACGGTGCAGGTGTCGCACTACGCGCTGCCGAAATTCGCCGTAACGGTGAAGACAGCCGACCCTTGGTATGCCCCCGGCGCCAAGCTTCAAGGCAGCGTCGACTCGAGCTACTTCTTCGGCAAGACAGTGACCGGATCCGTGCTCGTGCAGGCGTACTCGCTCGATGTCGGCGAGACGATGTTCCAGCAGGTCATGGGTAGCCTGGACGCTAACGGGCATTATGATTTTTCTCTGAGCTTGCCCAGCACGTTGCCCGGTCTGCCACTCGACCAGGGCAACGCGGCGATCGAGCTGCGCGTCACCGTCACCGACAGCGCTGGCCAGGCAGTACAAAAGTCCTTGCCAGTCACCGTGTCCGCGCAGGGCATGAATCTGTCTTTGGTGCCGGAATCAACCGATTTAGTGCCTGGGATCGAGAACAAGCTGCTCTTGTTCGCGAGCGACCCCTTGGGCGCCCCGCTGGCAGGCGCGACCGCGACCGTGAGCGCTCCCGACGGCAGCACACTCAAGGCGACGACCGATGACTACGGTCAAGCGGAGATCGGCTGGACGCCGGACGGAGCGACCAAGAGCCCAGCGGCGTTCCAGGCGAAGGTAGCGTTGCCGAGTGGCAAGAGCGCTAGCGCAAACTTCAGCTTCGGGGCGCAGAGCGGCAGCGATCACTTGGTGGTGCGCACCGACAAGTCCGTGTACCAAGTCGGCGACACCGTGCAGGTCTCGGTTGTATCGACCGAGCCCACGGGCAATCTGTACGTGGACTGGATCAACGACGGCCAAGCCGTGGATATGCGGACGCTGACGGCCGCGGACGGCACCGCGAAGTTTACGATGCCTCTCGACGCGAGCCTGATCGGTAGCAACCGAATCGACGCCTACTTGATCGACGGAGACGGCAATGTCGTGCGCTCGGGCCGCACCATCTTCGCGCGCACTGACGCGGCGCTCAACATCGCGGTGTCGGCCGACAAGGACGTATACAACCCGGGCGACCCGGCCAAGCTCACGCTCAGCGTGACGGACGAAAATGGCGCGCCGAAGGCCGCGGCCCTCGGGCTGCAAATCGTGGATGAGGCGGTATTTTCGCTGGTTGATGCAAAGCCAGGCCTGCTCCGCACGTACTTCGAGCTGAACGACCAACTGGCGACTCCAAGCTACGAGCTCAATGCGCCTCCGAGTGACCTCTCCGAGCTGCTCTTCACCGACACCGCAGCCGCCGACAAGAAAAAATCGGCGGCCGCCCAGCGGCAAACCGAAGGCGCGTTGGCCGCGATGAAAAATCAGAGCCTAACCGGGATCTCACACAGCAGCCTCGCGGACGTGATGAAGGACGCAGTCGCGAAGCTCCAACCGAGCTACACGGCGCTGCGCCCGACTTTGCTCCTCGAGTTGACCCCTCGTGTTGCGGCTGCCGTTACGGGTCTCGCAGAGCAGAACTGCACGCCTGCATCCTACTACTGCTCGTCGCTCAATGCGGCCTTCACTCAGGCGCTCGCCAGCGCCCTGCAGAAGTCCACGACGCTCTATGACTTCTGGGGTAACGCTTACACTCTCCAAGACGGCAGCGGTCAGCTCGTGCTCACCACGCTGGGCCCGGACGAGAAAGCCGGCACCGCGGACGACTCGACGTTTAGCTTTAGCTATTCCGACCTCGGCCTGCCGCAGGTGTTCTCCCCGGGACTCAATGAGGGCGCGGGCCCCGGCGCGGGAGCGCCGGCCACCGCTGCGGGGGGCGCGACGGCGACTGCAGCGCCTGGCGACACGGGGACCGGTGCTGGCGGTGCTGGTAACGCCGCACCGCGCGTGCGCAGCGATTTCCCCGAGACTTTGTACGTCAATCCGTCGGTCATCACCGACGCCACGGGTAAGGCGACCGTCGACGTGAGCATGGCCGACAGCATCACGCAGTGGCGCGTGTCGGCGTTGGCGAGCTCGGCCGACGGTCGACTCGGCGGCACCGAAAGCGGCCTGCGCGTGTTTCAGGATTTCTTCATCGACGTGAACTTCCCGGCGTCGCTCACCCGCGGTGACACGGTCGAATTCCCGATCGCGGTCTACAACTACTTGGATACCCCGCAAACAGTAGCGCTCGAGCTCGAACCCGGGACCTGGTACACGCCACTCGGCTCGGCGTCGACGAGCGTCGTTCTTCAGCCCGGACAGGTGATCGGCGTGAGCTTTCCGGTGCGGGTCGACGAGGTCGGCCTGCGAACGCTGACCGTGAAGGCTGTGGGCGACAAGTTCTCCGACGCGGTCGCGCGCAGCGTACGCGTGGTGCCGGACGGCAAGGCCTTCCCGTC
>DATCFJ010000666.1:0-3073 GCA_036509605.1 Polyangiaceae bacterium
TCGGTTGCTCGCTCACCTGTTCGACACTAGGGCGAAGTGCAGTCTTGACGCTGAGCGCGAGACCCGCCGCTGTAGTGCTTGCGAAGGGCGGGATCTCCGGTAAATTCCGCAGCGTAAGCTCGCCAGTATGCGCATCGAAGACGGCGAGGCGTGATCCCTGGAGCGTCGGCGATACCCAAACGACACCCTCCAGGTGCAAGGTGCGCGCAAGCGCTGCAGCTTGCACGAGCGCTTCTGCGTCCACTTCTTCGCTCAATTGTACATCGAGCGGCACGGTTTCAACGTCCCATGCCGCGAGCGCGAGCGCGAGCGCGCGCTGTAGCTCCGGGTCGCCGTGCAGCAGGGCGATGCGACGCCCAGCGCCTAGTGCAGGAGCCGGGGCCAGCACGAGCGCGAAGCCCAGGAGCACGAACGCGAGCTTCGTCACGATACGCCCAGAGGTTACCTCAAGCGGTCGAGTACGGAACGGGCATCCTGGCTGTTTGGCCCCTTCGGAAAGCGAGCTAGGTAACGCTCCAGCAGCTGACGGGCCTCCGCCGTATTGCCGCGCGCGGCTTCCAGCCTACCGTGCGCGAAAAGCGCATGTTGCGCCCACGAGCCCGAGCCGTTTTCCAAGCCTCTATATAGGTCCTCAGCACGTGCCGGTTCGCTCCGTTCGAGGGCTGCCGCAGCTTCGAAACGCGCTTGCGCGGCTTCTCCGTACATTGCATGCGGACCGGCCGCCCCGCCGCCGGCCGCCCTTGCGCCGACGCTTGCTGGCGACTGTGGATTGGCGTCGCTGTGTGGATTCGCGTCGCTCTTTGGATTGGCGTCGCTCTTTGGATTGGCGTCGCTGTGTGGATTCGCGTCGCTCACCGGGCCACCTTCGGCCACACTGGGCGCATCGCTCGTCGTAGCAGGGGACGCAGCTACGGCCAGTGCTTCAGGCGGCCAAACCTGTCCCGCGCCGACCCGAGCCACGCGCCCGCCCGCCACCACTTCGACGACGCCGTGCTCGACCGCAACGCGCGCCTTCTCCCCGGTCCGCGTTACGCTGAAGCGCGTGCCCACGACTTTGACCTGGACAGACCCCGCCTGAACCACGAGCGGTGCGCCGGCAGAGCGCGGAGCTACTTCGCACACGATTCCACCGCGATCGAGCACGATGAGCATGCCGTGCTCCGATGGGCTCCCGAGCACGACTGCGGACTCGGGCTCGACGTCCAGCGTCAAACCTTGAAGCGCAAGGTGTGACCCATTCGCGCCGGTGGCGATACGAGACGTGCGATCGAGCCCGACCGCTTCGCCAGCCCTGCGCCAGCTGACGAAGCACACGACGCTCGCCGCTACCGCCAGTAGAACGACAGCGGAAATCGCGATCTGCCGCCCTACACGCCGCGCAGAGCTTTGCCGCACGGGCTGCGACTCGGCGTCGTGAACCCGAAGTTGCTCTTCGTCCCAACGCGCAAACAGCGACCGCTCGAGCCTCGCCCAGCGGCGCGCGCTCACGGTTTCGACCTCTACGGGCAGCGGCTTTTGCATCAGCCCTCATCCTTCTCGGCCGTGGGCGGCGGCCCGGGTTTTGCCAAAAACTCCGCCAGAAGAGGATCCTTGCGCGCGCGCGCTTCCAGCGTCTGCCGCGCGCGCCACACGCGCACTCGCGCGGCCACCTGGGTCGAGCTCATTGTGTCGGCGACTTCGCGCATGCTTCGACCCTCGATTGCAAAAAGCGTGAAGGCCAGCCGCTGGCGCGGCTCCAGCCGATCGAGTTCCATGTACAATCGCCGCGTGGCCTCGCGCAAGAGCGCGTGCTCTTCGGCGTCCGGAGCGCCGCTGGGAGCGTCCGAAAGGCTTTCCAATACGGGCACACGCGCCTCGCGCGCAAAGAAGGCGTAAGCCACACGCACGGTGCAGCGATCGATCCAGGTGCGCAGCGACGACTCGCCCCGAAAGCTGGCGATCGAGCGAAAAACCTCTAGGAAGGCCTCCTGCAGCAGGTCATCCAGGTAGGGGCTGGGGCCCACCGTGCGAAACAGCAGGGCATGGAGCCGCACGCGCTCGCGCTCGAAGAGCTCGCGCAGCGCCGCTCGCTCTCCGCTCACGCAGCGCCGCACGAACTCCGCATCGTCCGCGGGTCGGACTAGCTTGAGCGGAAACGCCGTTCGGGACGGAGACTGCGCCATGTGATGAAGTGATAGTGACGCGCGGCGCTGGAAAGTTACGAAAATCGACCAAGCCTCGTCTTGTGAAGGTCGCGCGGGCCCACATCGAGACTGACGCCGGGCGCTCAACGTGACCGGCGGCCCCCGCGAAACGAGCCCGACCGGCAACGGATAAGTTGCACCTCTAGGCATGGCCGGGCAGCGCGAGCGCCGCCACCCTTCCGACGTATCCGACCGGGCGCTTGCGAGTCCGCTCACAGTGGCCTTTTCCATTCTACGCCTGTTCTCGCGGCAATCCACAAGAGATCGGGACCAACATGAGCCGATCCGAGGCAGCCCAGGCATGGGTACGCACTTGCCCCATGGGATCTGAATCGAAACGCCCGCGCGCGGGCAACGGCGCTTGGCGCCAATCAGCTGCGGGCAGAGTTCATCGGCAATGGCTTCAGCAATAACACGCCCACGATCACGACGACGCGCGAAGACGGAAACGAGCACCACTAAATGAGCGTGGCGCGACGCATTACCGCGTTGCCCGAAGTCAGACACCACGATCCAATCGGACACAGCCCTTGAGCAAACGATGAAGCGTGTCTTTAAGACTCAGTCACGAATGAGTTTTTTCCGCCAGCGGCTCGAGGGTGCGGGCGTACTGTCCGGCGTGCTCGCGGTGGCCCTCGGCTGCACCGGGCAGGTACCCGGCACCGCCGACCGCATCGGGACCGAACCTGGCCATGGGATGGGATCTGGTGGCGCACAGGTAGGAGCAGGTGCGGGCGCTGGCGGTGCAGGAGGCGACCCCTATGCCGTCCCGACGTCCCCGCCAGCTTCAGTGCTCGTGGCCACGCCCCGAGTCGCGCGGTTGAGTCGGGAGCAATGGTCGAATGCGGTGCGGGATCTGCTGAAGCTTACGGATATCTCGGACGTCGATA
>DATCFJ010000667.1:0-7397 GCA_036509605.1 Polyangiaceae bacterium
CATTGAAGCTGCCACCGGGAATATCGACGCGCTCATTCGGCAATGGCTCGGCGACCTTGGGCGGCGGCTCTGCGCTGCCAGACTCCACCGCTGTAGGCTCGACCTTTTCGACCCTGCCGCTCGTGTCCGCGTGCGGCTTCGGACACGCGCCGAGCGCGCAGGCCATCGAAAAGAGCAAAGCACCCTGGAGCCGAAGCACGGCGCGAGCTTCCCCCGGAGCTCCCCCGACAGGCAAGGCGTTTGGCGGCTCTTTCCGGGTCTTATCCGAGCTGCTTTCGAAATTTGTTACACTCATCGCGTGCCGACCGACGAAAGCTCGAGCGCGCCGGGGAGCCGTCTCGAATGAGCGCGCTCCAGCTGAGCGGGCGCGTTCTGTATCTGACGGAAGACCTCGAGCTGCTGCGTCGCCAGCTGGCGGGTGAGCGCTTGTCGTTCGACCCCGCGCGCCCGCTGTGCGCGAACGTGTCGACCGACGAGCTGACGCCGGCTTGGGCTTGCTACTATTACGATCAGACGCTGGCTCGTTATTGCTTGGTCGGACTGCGCGGCGGCGTGGTCGAGCGGGACGCCGTCAAAGGCGGAGGCTTTCAAGTGATCGTGAGCGGCGCCAGCAAAGGTTGCGGTAGCTCTCGCGAGACCGCTCCGTACGCCGAGCTGGCCTGCGGGGTGAGCGTCGTGTTCGCGCTCAGCTTCGAGAAAATCTACCTGCAGAATTGTCAGAACATTGGCCTGCTTACCAGCACGGACTTCTCCCTGCTCGAGCGCCTCGAGCGAGGTGAAGCGCTGCAGCTGAGCGAGTTCTCGGCGCAGCTGTCGCCCATCTCTCGAGCCATTGTCGAAGCCGGTGGGCTCTTTGCGTACAACACGGCGCGGCTGCGCGGCGAGCTGCGACCCGTGTTGCCGAGTCACGCCGCGCGTCCCATGACCCTCGCCGAGAAGATCTTGGCGAGCCACGCCGTCAAGGACGCGCAGCGCGGCACGCTCGGTCTCGAAGCGGTAAAACCAGGCGACGCGCTGTTTGCTCGCGCTGATTTGCGCTTCAGCCACGAGTACGTGACACCGATGGCGGACGCGTTGTTTCGCGCCGGCTTCGGCGAGCGCGCGAAGGTTGCAGATCCCGACTCCTTGCTGCTGTTTCGCGATCACCTCACGTTCCTCGAAAGCGTGATGCCGGAAAAACACCGCGCGCTCGGCCTAGTAGAGCAATCGCGCGAGCTCGTCACCGTGCAGCGGCATTTTGCGGCTCGTCACGGCGTACGCCTGTTTGGTGAGGTTGCCCGCGACGGGCGAGCGGCGGGTAGCGAGGCCATTTGCCATAACAAGATAATGGAGGACTTTGCGTTGCCCGGCGAGCTGGTGATCGGCACCGATTCGCACACGTGCATGGCTGGTGTGCTCGGCTGTTTGGCGTTCGGTGTGGGCAGCACGGACATGGCCAATGCGTGGCTCACCCGTGACGTGCGCGTGGACGTGCCGCCGACCGTGCGGGTCGTCTTGCGCGGCGCTCTCGAAGGCGGTGTTTGCGCAAAGGACGTAATGCTCCACTTGCTCGCTCGTCCCGAAATCAAGAACGGCGGCGCGGTCGGCAAAGTGCTCGAATTCAGCGGCCCCGGGCTGGCTCGGCTGTCGCTCGGCGAACGGGCGACGCTGACCAACATGGCCGTCGAGGCAGGCGCGTTCACTGGCATCATCGCTGCCGACGAGGTCGTGATTCAATATCTGATCACCGCGCGCGGCTTTTCGCGCGCCGAGCTCGAACGGCGCGTCGTGCAGGCCGACCCCGACGCGGACTACGCATTCACGGTCGAGCTCGATCTGGGAGCCGTGCCGATCATGGTTGCCCTACCGAGCGATCCCAAGAGCGGCATCCCCCTGGCAGAGCTCGAGCAGCGCATGGGCTCGGAAGTGCGTATCGACATCGCCTACGGAGGGTCGTGCACCGGCGGCAAGACCAGCGACATGGATTTGTACGCGGCCGTGATCCGTGAGGCCTTGGAACGCGGGCTGCGTGTCGCGCCCGGCGTGCTCTTCTATCTACAATTCGGCTCGCAAAGCGTGCGCCGGTACGCCGCCGAACGCGGCTACATCGAGCTCTTCGAGAAAGTCGGGGCCAGCCTTTTGGACCCCTCCTGCGGCGCATGCATTCGCGCGGGTCCCGGCACTTCGAGCTCCGAAGAGCAAGTCACGGTGAGCGCCGTGAATCGCAATTTCCCCGGACGCAGCGGGCCGGGGAAGGTGTACCTGGCCAGCCCGCGCGTGATTGCTGCCAGCGCAATCGCCGGCAAGATTGTGGGCGGCCTCGACGGGTAACTCGTGCTAGTGCACCGCTTGTGATGTCCCATCAACAATCGCATGCGATTGTCCGCTTCGCGGCAAGCGGTGCACTAGGCTGTCGCCCCGGAGCTGTCGCCCCGGACCCCCGCGCCTGCTTCGCATGCGCCCTAGTGCAGCTTCGTCTAGAAATGCACGCTATCTCGCGTATGCTGCACTAGCGCCGGGCCCCAGATGTCGTCAGAGAGTACCGGCTACCAACTCTGCCCCGGAATGTGGGCTCGCCTCGGCTACCAGGTGTTCGACGCCGAGGACGAGATCGTAGAAACCGGTGACAACGAGCTCCGCTGTCTGATCGGTTATGGCGTGCTGTTTCCCGCGCTCGAGGAAAAGCTCGAGGGCCTTGCGCAGGGCGCCAGCCGAACCGTGCTGCTCAAGCCCGAGCTAACCTTCGGTCTGCGCAATCCGGACGCCCAGGTCGAGGTCGAGCGCTCCGAGTTCCCGGAGGACGTGGCGGCCGGTGATTGCTACGAAGCCGAGGACGAGGACGGGCGTCTCGTGCTGCTCCAGGTCTTGGAAGTAACGGAGGACGGCGTTCTGGTCGACAGTAACCACCCCCTGGCCGGCCAAACATTGCGTTTCGAGGTCGAAGCCCGCGAGGTCCGACCCGCCAGCGAGACCGAGCTGGAAGAGGCGGAACAGCGGCTTCTCTCCCAGGAAGAGCAGCCTCAGGCCTTAATCACGCCGGAGAGCTTGCTTCGGGGGCCTTCCCGGCGCTAGGAAAGGGCGCCCGAGGCCTATGGCCGACGGGCCGACGACACACACTACTACCTACCGGATCCGAGTTTGGATGCCGGTGCAGATTGATACGGAGAGCTCATGCCCATTCCCGAGTTTTTCAAGTACGACGTCCGCGTCCGCGAGCGCATGCTCAAGCGCGGCATTCTGACTGACGCTGAGCTCGGCAAACACGTCGACGCGTTGGCGGACGTGACCGACCAGGTGATCGAAGTCGAGCTGAAGCAGCCCGCTCTGCAGAAAGAGTCGGAGCGCGAGGCGCGCATCGTGAGCCGCTCCGCACCGCGACCGGTCATCGCGCATGTGCCGGTGGTCCGCTCGCTCGAGAACGAGCTCAACGATATCGACGACGACGAAGACGACGACATCGACGACGAGGAGGACGACGAGGACGAGGTCAAAGTGAAGGCTGCCGCCAAAGTGGTGGCCGACAAGGCCGCTGCCGACAAGGCCGCTGCTGCCCCGAAGGTCGAACCCGCCGCCGAGCCCGAGGCCAAGAAGGCCGAGCCCGACGATGAAGGTTGGAGCGAGGCGTGACCTCCGGCCGCGGCGAATCCGACTCTGTCGGCCTGCCTGCAGTCGACTTCACGACCTTCGTGGTGTCGCTGAGCCACTCGGCTCTGCTGCATTTGGGCGACGCTCCGCATCCGGTCGACGGAAAGAGCGAAGTGGATTTGCCGATGGCCCGCCAAACGATCGACCTTTTGGCGCTCCTGCAGGAAAAGACCCACGGGAATCTGACGGGGGCCGAAGAGCAAGTGCTGACGCAGTCGCTCTACGACCTCCGGCTCCGCTTCGTGGAAGTCGCTCAAAGCCACAAGTGACACGGGGCCGCGTTTTTCTAGCGGCGTTACTCGCGAGCGCCGCGCTCATCGGTTGCAAGCGGTTGCCTTCGAGCAGCAGCCTAGGGGCGGCTCCGTTGCCCTCCGGTGCGTTGCCGGTCGCCGCGACCGCGCTGCCTGCCGCTGCGCCTTTGCCGGCGCCGCTGCCGGGCGCGCGCGCTCCGCAGAGCTTCGCGGATCTCGCCGCTAAGGCGGATCCGGCAGTGGTGTTCGTGAAGACCCTCCAAGAGCGGCGCGGTCTGTCCGGGCACCGCCAAGTGATCGGCGAGGGCGTCGGCACGGCCTTCGTCTACGACCCGAACGGTCTGATCATCACGAACAATCACGTGATCGACGAGGCCAGTGAGATCCACGTGATCTTCGGGCGCAAGCGCGAGGTGAACGCGACCATCGTCGGTCGCGACCCGCGCACGGACATCGCCGTGCTGCGCGTCGAAGAGAAGAACCTGCCGTTCTTGCCTCTCGGCGACTCAGACGCGGTCCGCGTAGGGGATTGGGTGGTCGCGATCGGCAACCCGTTCGCACTGGCACACACGGTGTCGGCCGGCATTTTATCCGCCAAGGGCCGAACCATCGCCGACGTCAAGGGCCTGGACGAGTCCGGCTATTACGATTTCCTGCAGACCGACGCGAGCATCAACCCCGGCAACTCGGGCGGCCCGCTGCTCGACATGGCCGGCAACGTCGTCGGCATCAACACCGCGATTCGCGCCAAGGCCAACAGCATCGGGTTTGCGATTCCGATCAACATGGTCAAGGAGCTATTGCCCCGGGTGCTCAAGGACGGGCACATCAAGCGCAGCGCGATCGGCGTCCACGTGTCTTCGGTGCTGCCGGACGACATGGAGCGCCTCAAGCTTGCCGACGAAAACGGCGCCCTGGTGCGCGTCGTCGTCCCTGGCGGCCCCGCTGACCGGGCCGGCCTTCAGGTCGACGACGTAATTCAAGCCTTCGAAGGCGAGGCGCTCACCGGCCCGGAGCGCTTGCGCTGGGTCGCAAGCTTAGCTGGCGTCGGAAAAGCAGTGACATTACGGGTATCTCGCGGCGGGCGTGTGTTCGATCTCAAGCTAACCTTGGACGAGCTCCCGGACGAACCGGCCGCGCCACAAGAAGAAGAGCCGTAGCCGCGCCGCTCGCCGAATTTCACGCTACGCTGGAATCCCAAGCCGATGTCTGCCGAGCCGAGCACCACGCTGCGCCTACTGCAGGGAATCCCCGTGCCGGCTGGGACGTATTGGGGAGCGTGATGGCGTCCTCCGCCCGCGGTCCCCTGACGATCCCCTCTCTGGGCGGGGTTGCGCTGGCGTCCGACCCGGGCGCGGGGGGGCGCGAGCTAGCCCCTGATCCAGATGTCACGGCGGTGAATAGCCCCGGCTTTGAGGCGTCAAACCGAAAGAGCCGAGAGCTCGAAGCGGAACAGGACCGTGTACTCATCGAAAGCGCCCAAAATGGCGACAGGCTCGCCTTCAAGAAGCTGGTGCAACGCCACCAGTGGCGGGCGTACGCCATTGCCCTCGGCCTGCTTAGGGATGAGCAGGACGCCCGGGAGGTCGTGCAGGAGGCATTTCTGCGTGTGCACCGCGGCCTCGATTCGTTTCATGGCGGATCGACCTTCTTCACCTGGCTGTACCGCATCGTCACGAACCTTTCGATCGACCTGCTTCGCAAGCCATCGCGGCGGGATGTCGAGCTCGACGAGGCTCGGGAAATCGACGAAGCCGACATCCCCCTACTCAGTCGCATCGACGGCGCGGATCCGCTCGACGTTATTCGGCGTGGCGAGATCCGAAACAAGCTCGAAGCCGCGCTGGACGCTCTCCCGGTTTACCATCGGGGTGTCATCGTGATGCGCGAAGTCGAGGGCTTGAGCTACGAGGAAATGGCTGAGGCGATGGGTGTCTCGAAGGGTACAATCATGAGCCGGTTGTTTCACGCGCGCCAAAAGCTGCAGCGTGCGCTGGCCGATTGTTACGCCGAAGAGGTTTCGAACCCAAGGGCCGCTGTGGGAGACAAGCCATGAGCGTGTCGCGCGAGCTACTGATGCGCTACCACGACGGCGCGGTCTCCGAAGCGGAGGCTCGTCTCGTCGAAGAGGCCATCGAGAGTGATCCGGCGTTGCTCGAAGAGCTGGAGGCTTATTCGGAGCTCGGCAGCTTCGTGCGCGTGTGGGCAGAGGCCAACACCGACAAGCACTTCGATATCGCCGACAGCGTGATGAGCGCGATCGAGCCATCGAAGCCGAGCCCGCGCGTGTCCTCGCTACTGCCGCGCGTGGCCACTTGGGTGTCGTTGGGTGCGGCTATCGCGGCGGGCTCTGTGCTCGTGGCGCGCTCTTGGTCTGCGCCTCCTGCCGTCATTGGCGGTCCGCATGCCGCGGGTGCGGCCGATCAAGCCGCGCTTTCTGCGCCCGCGAGCAGTGCCGCGCCCGAGGTCTCGGCTGCGCTAGAGGAAGAGCCCGCGCCGCCACCTGCGACCATCGAATCCGTCGACTTTGGCAAGAACACCGGCAGCGTGTTCGTGGTCTCGACTGATTCCTCAGAGACCCCAGTGGTTTGGATGCCGGACGACGGCGAGCCCGACGACGACAACGAGGACAGGTCTAAGTCGTTATGAAACGGGTTGGGGTTGCGCTCTTTTCGTTGGTCGCCGGACTGACGCTGCCGGCCTACGCGGGCGGCGGCGGCGGTAAGTCGAACCCTCCGGCCGCGTCCGGTAGCGCGGCGCCGCTTTCGCCACACAAGCCAGAGCCAGCTCAGAGCCTGTCGGCCGAAGTGCTGATCCTGCACGCCACCAACGAGAAAAAGGGCATCGACGCGCGCATCGGCAAGCTGCCCGAGCTCGGTAAATCGCCGTTCTCCAACTACGACAGCTACCAAGTCCTCGACCGCGCGCGCCTGCCGCTGAAGAAAGACGCGCCTCAAGATCTGAAGCTCCCGAACGGTCGGACCCTGCAAGTCGGTTTACTGGATGAGCCCGAGCACGACTCCGTGCGCCTCGCCGCCAGTATCAATCGGCCGAGCGGGAAAGAGTTCCTGCGCCTCCTAGAAGTAAAAGCCCACGTCGGCCAAGCCTTCATAGTCGCGGGTCAGAGCTACAAAAAAGGCATTTTGGTGCTGGTGATTCGGGTCGTGAAGTAGCCCCGCGCAGCGCGCTATTCACGCACCCGGAGGCAACGAACTCGGCACCATCGCAGCCAACGGCAAGGTCAAACTAAACACCGTGCCCTCTCCGAGCGAGCTCGCTGCGTGGATCGTGCCGCCGTGCGCGTCAACGATGCCGCGTACGATGGATAGGCCGAGGCCCGTGCCGCGGCCTTCGCTCTTGGTGGTGAAGAACGGTTCGAAGATTTGGGGCATGTCTTGTTCGTCGATGCCGATGCCCGAATCGGCGATCTCGACGGTGAGCGTGTGCTGAGCGACGTTCGTCTGCATGCTGATGCGCAGCTCGCCACCGTCGGCGGCCATGGCGTGCGCGGCATTGGTGAAC
>DATCFJ010000668.1:0-2396 GCA_036509605.1 Polyangiaceae bacterium
CAGCTCCCGCCCCGCTGGAGTGAATCCAGCGGGGCCCCACCCTCAGGTTTGGGGCCCCGACCCCAAAACTTACGTCGAGACCGGTCGAACGCCGTGGAGCCGCATTCACCTGTTCCGCCCGCCTAGGCTCGGCCCAAACGGTCGGCTTTGAGTGGCGTCGTGCTCTTCGGCGAAACCTTTTGCTTTCTCCGGTGTCGATCCCAGAGAGCATGGCAGACCGGCGCGGGAGCGTGGCAGACGCCCGAGCGCATTCGGTCTACCTTCGGAGTGGCGTGGCCGACGCGGAAGACCAGACCGAGCGCAAGTTCATCGAGCGCTTGGCCCAGCGCGACGAGCGTGCGTTCAACGAGCTCGTCGAGCTGTACGAAGCACGCGTGTTCCGTTTGCTCTTGCGCATGCTCGGTCGGCGCGATGAAGCCGAAGACATGGCGCAAGAAGTCTTCGTGCAGATCTTCAAAGCCATCGGCACGTTCCGTGGAGATTCGAAGCTCAGTACGTGGATCTACCGAGTCAGCGTCAACCTCTGCAAGAATCGCATGAAGTACTTGTCGCGCCGTCACACCGACGGCGAAGACGAGCTCGAGCCGGTCGCGGAGCGCGCGGCGCTCGACGAAGCCAAGGGCGTGACGTTCGGCGACATCGCGCAGCCGGATCGACTGGTCGAGGGTTACCAGCTCGAGCGCGTACTTCAACAATGCATCGCGGAGCTCGAGCCGGACTTTCGAGAGGTGCTGATTTTGCGCGACCTGGAGGATCTGACTTACGAGGAGCTGTCCGAAATCACGGGCTTGGCGGACGGCACCGTGAAAAGCCGCCTGCATCGAGCTCGCAGCATGCTCAAGGTAAGCGTCGAGCGTAGAATGGGAGAAAAGATTCGATGACGGACCCCGGTCACGACGAGCTCGACAGCGAAGGCCCCGGCGAGCCGGATGATTCGCTGCGCTCCATGCTCAAAGGCGCGCTCCGCGAGGACGTGCCCGCGCCCAATGTGCTCGCGGGCGTGCAGCGGAAAATCCGCGAGCGCAGCCGCGGTAAGTTCTACGCAGACGGCTGGAGTACCGCAAAGTCCCCACTCAACACCTACCTCATCACGAGCTTGCTCATGCTCGCCGTGCTCGGCATCAGCTACGCGCTGCTGAGCCCCCTCGCAGGCAGCCCAGAGCCGGTGAGGAATCAGCCCGCTCCGGTGCAGCTCATCCCCAGATGAGTTGATGGTCACGCGCTACGGCGCGTGCGGCAAAGTCTTCGGAGATGAGATGAGGTGGCTGGCGACGGGTCAAGCCCGCCGCGTGACCATCAAACCAAATCTCGACCCGCAAACCCTGATCACTGAATCCAGCGCGCGACGACGCACGTAATATTATCCGGCCCGCCGTTCTCGTTCGCGCCTTCGATCAGGCGATGCGTCGCGGTCGGTAGATCCGGTGAGCTCATTACGATCTTCAGGATGTCTTCGTCGGTAACCGGCCCGCACAGGCCGTCGCTACAGAGCACGACGCAGTCGCCGGCGCGCGGCGCTTCGAAGCGGGTGTCCACTTTGACGGTGTCTTTCATGCCGAGCGCGCGGACGATCACGTTCTTGTGGGGGAAATTGGCGATTTCCTCCTCCGTGAGACGCTTCATTTTTTTGTAATCGTTGAGCAGCGAGTGATCTTCGGTGAGCTGCTCGAGTGAGCCGTCACGGATGCGATACACGCGGCTGTCACCGACGTGCGCGACGTACACGCCGTCTTCGACTGCGAACAGCGCGGCGAGCGTCGTACCCATGCCGCGTTGCTTGGCGTTGCGCTGCGCCTGCTCGTAGATGCGCAGGTTGCAAAGTTTGATGCCGGTGATCAGCCGGTTTTCCTCGTAGCCCTTGCCGCGGTCCATCTTGTACGGCCACGTGCGCTCTGGGTCGTCCGCAGTGGCGGCGAAGAACTCCTGGAGCGTGTCGACGGCCATCTTCGAGGCCACCTCACCGGATGCATGTCCGCCCATGCCATCGGCTACAACGTACAGGCCGTACTCCGCCATGATCGCGAAGTTGTCCTCGTTGTGAGAGCGTTTGCGGCCGACGTCTGTTTGGCCAGCGACTTCGATACGCAGGGGCCGATTCAAGCGCACATTCCGTGGAAGAGCGGGGCCGAGCCCCGGTAGGGTGAATACCGAGCTTCCTCGGCCGGCGCCCCTTCTGTCAATGATTTCCTGGAATTAAGTCGCGGCGCGTCAGCGATAGGGATTCGGCACGCTTTCTTGCCTGGGACCGCGCGGCCAAGGGCGACTCGGGTTCGACTGGATGATTCGGTCGTGATGGTCGCCTACATTGAGCGCCTCGCGAATCACCAGCCCGACTTCGCGGTATCGGCCGTCCGACAACACCAAAAGCCGCACGGGTGCTCCGGGGTTGTGCCGCT
>DATCFJ010000669.1:0-2669 GCA_036509605.1 Polyangiaceae bacterium
AACACGGGCCGCTTCGTGGCGCTTTCCGTGCCCAGCACGCGCATTCTCGGTTATGGAGGCGGTGAGCCGTTCGACGCATCGCCTTTGAGCGAGCCCGGCACCGCGCTGCTGTATTGTAGCGGCCCAGCGCGGCCGCTCGACTTCGTGCCGCGGCGTTTGATCGTGCTCGATGGCAGCTTTCGGCAGGCGCGGCGCATGTACAAACGGCAAGCCGCGCTGCGCGAATTGCCGGAGCTCGCGTTGCCAGCGCCGAGCGTGACGCCGACCCGGCTGCGACGACCGACGCACCCCGACGGCATGTCGACGATAGAGGCGATCGCTTCGGCCTTGTCGTTGATCGAGGGGGCCGAGTGCGCGGCGCCGCTGTGGGCGCTGCACGCGGAGCTGGTGCGGCGCGCGGATCGTATGCGCGGGCGCAAGCGCGAGATCGTCACTTCGGGTCCTTGAGCCGTACTTGTCGCCGATCGCCGTCTAGGCGGCGGACTAGCCCCGCGCCGAAGCGCGCGGTTGCCAAGCCGCCACACGCGAACGCTAGCGAGAGTCCCAGAATCAGGAGCAGCTCGGCGCCGCCCGTGGCGCCTTGAATCGAGGAATGCGGCCCGCGCAGCGCGAGTCACGCGCCCGACAACGCCAATATCCCGCCCAGGGCGCCGCCCGCGCTCAGCGTGCGGGCGCGTCGATGCGCGCGGTTCGGTGCGGGAGGAGCCACGGTTCGTCGAGCTTTAGCAGGCCGCGTGCGCCGCCTGCCGACGCCCCACGAGCTTTGAGCCCGGCCACCCGCGCGCCCGCGCCCGCTATACAAATCCCCAGAAAATCAGCGTCGGCGAGCACCCGAACGGCCCCCGTAGCTGCACCGGCCGAGCCCGCCCCGGTCAGCGGCCCGCACTCCGCAGCCTCAAAAATTCCTGCAACAAAGGCGCGACATTCGCCAAGAGATGAGGTACGAACCGGCCCTCAAAAGCGACAAGTCCGGGTAGCTCAGTCGGTAGAGCAGTGGATTGAAAATCCACGTGTCGTCAGTTCAATTCTGACCCTGGACACTAAAAATGGCGCGGAATCGGGGGATTCCGAGTTCACGGAGATCGAGTGAGTGAACCGGTCTCCACGGAGGCCGGTACAAAACGGTACAAGGCAACTTCTAGGTGCGAGTCTGGTAACGTGCCGCTCGATAGATCACGGAGCTCGTGACCGGGTTGGGCATTGTGGGTTGGTTTTGACGTCGATCAAGCCGGGAGCCGCGTTCAGCAGCGGTCTTATTCGCGGCGCTTCCGAGACAGGTGGCGTTCGAGTCCGAAGCGGAGACCGACTAGGCTCACGCCGACCACGAGCAGATGCAGGAACCAAGCGTCTGCGGAGTTTGCGGCGACGAATTGAAAATAGAACGTGTACAGGTTGATGATCAGGAAGGTTAGCCCGTAGCCGCGGGCCAGGCGCCAGCCGTAACGCGAGCCGAGGAGCAGGGTGGTGATGGATGTGCCGGCCCAGAGCAACGAAAAGAACGCGCGCTCGCCGCCGTTGTTGTGCCATTCCAGATCGTGCGTGCCGAAAAGTGCGAAGAACCAGAGCGCCAGGTTCGTGACCAAAAGCCCGTGGTGCAAGTACACGCGCGCGAAGCCTTGGCGCGTACCCTTGAAGAAGCGCGCGTGAAGTGCGGCCAGCCCAAGGGTAGCTAGCCCCGCGAGCACGAAACGCGACGGGTAGTTCATACCCAGCCAATACATGCCCCAGCCGGAGACGTAGCCAGTTTCTCCGCCGAACGCGACGAACGCATTGACTAGGGCTTGGATCAGGATCAGCCGATTCGGCAGCGCGTAGGCGAGGGCGGCCGTGGCGATCGCCGAGACGCTGACCAGGCGCGGCCAATCGTCGGAGCCGGTGCTGAATCGAATGGCGAGCGCCGTGATCAAGCCTTGCAGCGCAAAGCCACCGAGCAGCTCGAGCGCGGCGCCGGTCTTGTGCAACGCGCGGCACCGTTCGGCGTATCGCGCGGCACCGATCGAGCCCACGGTGGCCAGCGTGAGCCCGAAGTCGATCAAGTTTTGGAGGCCGACGAGCTTCGGGATCAGCAGCAAAATGCCCGCTCCCGCCGCGATGGCGCCAAAAATCGTGAACCAGCGCGCGAGCGAGGGCAGGTTCCACGGTTCGCTCGGGTAGCGCGGGGCGATGCGCTCGAGCTCGGTGTGGGTCAGGACGCGCTGCTCCACGAGCTTGTACAGCTCGCCTTGAATGGCGCGATTTTGGGCTTGGACGCTCATGGCGCAACGCTCGCTGGTTTGCGCTGCAGCGCCCGCTCGAGCCCGAAGCCGATTCCAAACATGAGCAGCCCGCCGATCAAGAAGAACAGGCCCCTGTCGAGCGCGTCCCAAAACTGCTCGTAGTAGCGAGTGAACAGATCGATCGCGAGTGTGGTGACGCCGAAGCCGAGCACCAGGCTATTGTGGAGGCGCGCGCCGAGCGCGACCTGCACGATGCCCACCGCGGTCAAGGCCAGCACCCAAGGCAGGCACTTGTCCGCTGACCCGTCGATGCTCAGGATCAAGAGCGAGAGGTTGCCGTAGAACAAGCTGAGCGCCTCATACACTCGATAAAAGCGCAGGGTTTTCAGCTGCAACGCGCGCTCGTGCCAATAACCGATGCCGAACACCACGAGCGCGGCGGCCGATATCAGC
>DATCFJ010000670.1:0-3775 GCA_036509605.1 Polyangiaceae bacterium
AAGACGCTGCAGACAATCGCGCACCTCTCGACCGAAAAAGCGTCGGGGCGAATGAGCGAGCCGAGCTTGGTCTTGATGCCGACCAGCTTGATCGGCAACTGGCAACGTGAGCTGAAGAAATTCGCGCCCCACCTCAAGGTCGTGACTCTGCACGGCAGCAAGCGTGACGCGCGGCGGCGAGAGATCCCGGAAGCTGACGTCGTGCTCACGACGTACCCGCTACTTTTGCGGGATTTAGAGCACTTTCGCGACCGTGAGTTTCACCTTTTGATTTTGGACGAAGCGCAGGCCATCAAGAACCCGCGCAGCCAGATCAACAAGGCCGTGAGCGCGCTCTCCGCCCGCCACAGGTTGTGTCTCTCGGGCACGCCCGTGGAAAATAATCTGGAGGAGCTGTGGTCGCTGTTCGAGTTCTTGATGCCCGGCTTCTTGGGCAGCGCCGATCGCTTTCGCACCGCGTTCCGCACACCCATCGAACGCGACGGCAACGCGCAGAAGCTCGAAGCCCTGCGCTCCGCGGTGGCTCCGTTCATTCTGCGGCGCATGAAGGAGCACGTGGCGCGCGACCTGCCACCCAAGACCGAGCTCGTGCGCCCGGTCGAGCTGGCGGGGGACCAGCGCGAGCTGTACGAGAGCATTCGCGCCGCCGCACACAGTGAGGTGCGCACCGCGATCCGTAAGAAGGGCATCCCCGGCTCGGCGATCGCCATTTTGGACGCGCTGATGAAGCTGCGTCAGGTGTGTTGCGACCCTCGTTTGGTGACCGTACCTTCGGCGCGAAGCGTGCAGACGTCCGCGAAGTTCAGGCTCTTTTTCGAGCTGCTGACCACGCAGCTCGAACAAGGTCGGCGCGTGCTCGTGTTCTCGCAGTTCACGCGCATGCTGGCCTTGCTCTCGCAGGGCCTGAAAGAGCGCAATATTCGCCAAGTCGAGCTCACCGGCTCGACCGTCGACCGGCAAAAAGTCGTCGATGAATTCGAAGCTGGCAAAGCCGATGTGTTTCTGATCAGCCTCAAAGCGGGCGGCACCGGCCTCAACCTGATCAGCGCCGACACCGTCATCCACTACGACCCGTGGTGGAACGCCGCCGCTCAGTCGCAGGCGACCGATCGCGCCTACCGCATCGGGCAAACCAAACCGGTGTTCGTGTACAACCTGATCGTGGCCGGCAGCGTCGAAGAGCGCATGCTGCGTTTGCAGCAGAAAAAGCAGCAGTTGGCGGCCACCCTACTCGGTACGGGCGGCGTCCCCTCGCGGCTCACCGAGAGCGATCTCGAAGACCTGTTCGCGCCGCTGGCTGATTGAAGGCGTCTTGCTGGGTCCTAGCAACTAGGCTAGGGCGAAAGTTGGGCATGCGCGTTCGAGGTCTGTTTACTGGGGCCGTGGGGTTGCTCGCGTTGGTCGCGCGCTCAGAGGTCGCTGCCGCAGAGCCACCTCACACGGCGGCGGTCTGGTACCGCGCTGCGGCAGAGTGTCCGGCGGGCCCGGATTTCCTCGCCAAAATCGACGGCGCGACGCGCGCACATCTGGCACAGGCCGGCGATCACATCGACTTCGTCGTCACCCTGCTGACGTCGGGCAACGAGACCGTGGGACGCCTGGAGCGGCAAACCGACGGCGGCACGGTCGCCATCCGTGAGCTGCGCGATGCCACCTGCGAACGAGTCGCAGATGGGCTCGCGCTGAGCCTCGGCCTAGCGCTGGACCCGACGCAGCCGCGCGCGGCAGCCGAGGCGAACGCTCCGGGGCCTGCGAGCATCGAGCCAGCGGTAGCGCCAGTCGCTCCGGTCGAGTCGGCAGCGCCGCCAAGCGCTCCGCCAGTCGCTACTGCACCCGCCGCGGTCATCGCCGTGCCTGCACCAGTGCCAAGCGAGCAACCAGCGAAGGCCCAAGTAAGACGAGCTTGGTGGCTCGGGCTCAACGCGGGTTTGCTCAGCGGGCCCGCAACGCGGCCGATGCCACGCGGCACGGCCTTCGTCGATCTCGAACATGCGCTGCCGTCCGTCGCCAACAACCTGGCGCTGCGCGTGGCGGCCGTTGGAGCGCTCGGCTCGTCCACGACCGAGCTCGGCGCTGTGCAGCGTTGGGTGCTCGGCGGTCGCGTCGAGCTGAGTCCGTGGCGCTTGGGCTCCGAGCGCATCGCCCTGCGCCCTTGCTTGGCCTTCGAGCTCGGTCTCAGCGGTGCGTCGAGCTCACAGGCGTCCGGCGTGAACGACCAATCATTGTGGGCGGCGCCCGGCGCCGGGCTCCGCCTGTCTGTCGGCCTGCTGCCTCACGTCCGGCTCGAAGTGGGCGGTGAAGTTCTGCTGCCACTGCTGCGCGAGCAGATTTTTGCGGGCGCGCGGCCCCTGTATCAGGACGCAATCCTGGCCTTTAACGGCAGTTTTGGAGTTTCTTTCGGCCTGCCTTGATCGTCGCCGGAATGTCCGGACATTGCCGCTTTGAGACATGACGTGAGCGGGCCAGAAAGCAAGGTTCTCCCCGCCAGCATTGCGCAGGACAGCGCAAAAGGGCTGAGCATCGACTCGCTGGTAGCCGATCACTACGGCTTTGTCTGGCGGGTGCTGCGCGGGTTCGGGCTGACACCAACTGACGCAGAGGACGCGACACAACAGGTTTTCATGATCGCCGCACGCAAGCTTGACGCCATCGACCCCCAGCGCGCACGCTCCTTCGTGTACGGCGCTGCCGTACGCGTCGCGAACAACGCTCGGCGTGGCTTGCGTCGGCGACGTGAGGTCCCAGACGACGACGCGAGCAGCCGGCTCGAGCCGGAAGAACGTGGACCCGCAGCGCTGACCGAGGTCGGTCAAGCGCGCACGCTATTGGCCCATATTCTGGAGCAGCTCTCAGAGAAGCACCGCCGCGTGCTGGTGCTGGCCGAGATCGAACAGCTCGAAGTGCCGGAGATTGCGACGCTGGAAGGCGTGCCGGTCGGCACCGCTGCGTCGCGGCTGCGCGTCGCGCGCGAACAATTCCGCGTGCTGCTCGAAGCCGCCCGCGATCGCAATCCGTTCGTCCAAGAACCATGACCCCACACGATCCCATCGATCAGCTCGGCGAGCGCCTGTTTCAAGCGGCGCGGCGCGAACCGCTGCCGAGCGGGGCCATGGAGCGCGCGTTGCTCGCGGCGCGCGCGCAGCTTTCGCCACCGCGGAGCACGCCGGCTGTGCTGCCCTGGCCCGCGCGTTGGACGCTGTTTGCGGCTGCGGCGGCACTCGCAGCCGGCACGGCGCTGTTCGTGCGGCACCAGGAACCAAGCGATCGCATCAGCGCCGAGCCAGTGTCCACGCGGCTCCACTCGCACAACGCGCAAGCCCCCTCTGCGTCGGGCATCGCCCTGACGGCTGCGCCCAATCCGGTACCCAGCGGCAAGACAGCGCCGGTCTTCAGCGCACCCGCACCCGCGCACTCGGCGCAGGCGAGCTTGAGCGACGAGCTCGGCGCCCTCAAACGGGCCTCGACCGCCCTGAACGCGGGTGACACGAACGGGGCGCTATCAGCACTCGATCAGTACGACCACGTACTGAAGGGCACGAAGATGCGAGCAGAGGCGACTCTGCTCAGAATCGAAACGCTATCGCGAGCGGGTCAGGCGGGGGCCGCAAGCCAATTGGCGCAGCGCTTCGTGGCACAGAATCCAGAAAGCCCGCTCGTGGATCGAGCGCGGTCTTTCGTGCAGCAATAACTGGGAGGGTAGAAGTCATGAGCTCGAGTCAATTCAGTCGCTGGTTGTGCGTGGTGTTGCTCGTGGGGTGCAACGCCAAATTGCAGG
>DATCFJ010000671.1:0-7055 GCA_036509605.1 Polyangiaceae bacterium
GGCGCCGATGGCCGCTTCATTTACAACCCGCCCGCTGAAGAGCGCATCCAAGCTGGCACGTACATCGTGGTCCTCGGCACGCGCGACGGCGTCGTTCGGCTACGCGAAATGATGGGTGACGCGGGTTAGCCGTGCCGCCGCAGCGCAAGAGGCCGAGTGCCGCGCGGCGAAGCCTCGCGATAGCATGAGGGGATGCGGATCGTATCCACGACCCTTGCCAACAATAGCGAAACAATTGTCGTTCGGCTGCCGTCGCCGTTGTCGAGACCGACCTGCACGTTGACGCTTTCGAGCGAACAATTCGCGATCGAGGGGAGGCCCGCTGCGCCAACGCAGACTGCGACTCGCGCGCCCACGCCGCCCGTTGCGCAAAGGCCCCAGTAGGGCTCAACACGTGGGGCAGCTGCAGCTGATGTCCCCGGCGATGACCCCGCATTGTTCGCCGGGGCCGCACAGCAGCCCTGCGCAGTCGCAGCTCGTTACCGTGGACGAGCAGGGGTTTGCTAGGCACTCGAATTGTGGGGCCACGCGGCGAACGTGAGTCACGCACAAACTTCCCGCGTCGCAATACAAGCCGTTCGGGCCGCAGGCGTGCTCCACACACGCTGACTCCGTTACGTGCCAAGTTGTATTGTCGCAGACGGCGTGGATTTGACCGCGGCCTGAGCAGTCACTGTATGAGCAGTCGAGGTTGCCGCGGCAATCGCACGAGTCGCCGTCCTTCGGTACGTTTGGCGGTTGGAAAGAGTTGCAGTCGTAGGCTGCGCCGTCGGTGTGCGGCGCTTCGATCCAGTAGCCGCTGATGCACTCGAAGGTGCTCGAGCTGCACTTGTCGATGGGGAAGCTGCAGGAGCTGAATTGCGCGAGAGTGCAGGCGCTACCTTGAGCTGGCTGTGTCACGGGGCAGCCCATGTTCGGCGCGCCTGCAGCAGGTGCTCCCGCCGCGTTGCCCGCGCCGCCGTTCGGGGCGCCGCCGTTCGGGGCGCCGCCGTTCGGGGCACGCGCGCCGCCTTCGCCCTGACTCTTCCCGCCACACCCCGCGCTCGCGAGCGCGAGCGCGAGCGGCAAGGCCCAACGACCCCAGCACACTTTGGAATGCACGCTCATTGCCACCACTGCCGGACACCGTAGCGCATCCGGCGCGTCATCGCGAATCCCACCCACTGACGCCTCCAAGTGGACGAGTTAGGGGCGCGTCAACGGCGGCTCGACTGACTCGACTCAGGGCGCATCGAAGTGCTTCGGTAGGAGGCCGAGCTTGCTCCGCAGCTCCGTGAAGTGGGCCTCCGCGTTGCCAGTGATGCCACGCCGAACTTCACTCCAGACGATGGCATCGCCAATCAGCTCCGACCCCGGGAGACCAATGTCTGTTCCAGTAAGACCTTCTCGGCGCTGACCAAACGGTGCTGAGCGACCGCTCCCTCCAGCGCGGCGATCAGCGTTTCTGCAGGGCAGGGCTTGGACAGAAAGCAGAAGATCTGACCGTCATTGACGGCCGCTATCGCGCCATTGATGTCGGCCTGCCCGGTGAGCAGCACCCGGATCGTGTCGGGCGCGCGCGTGCGAAACTCGGCCAGCAACGCGACTCCGTTCATCTGAGGCATCTGCATGTCAGAGACGATGACCTCGAACACCGCGCCGCGGTCGAGAAGCGCCAGCGCCTCCGCTCCGCTTCCGGCAGTTTCGACCGTGAAACTGTGGTGGCAAACGCGTTGCAAGCCCTCGAGCACGCGCGGCTCGTCGTCGACGCACAGGATGCGCGGCTCGCTCACGACACACGCTCCTGACCGAGCGATGCGGCCGCTATCTCCGCGCGGAGCGTGGCCATGATTTCGGTCGCTCCCAGACCCTCGAGGATCTCCGTTGGCGGCCCGTCGGCATCGGCCCCCGCGCGCTGCAGCGCCGGCCCGGCCAGGAGCTGCGCGAGGTAAACGACGGCGCCGGGAGTCAACACTGAACCCACCTCCGTGAGCGCTGAGAGGTGGGTCCCCACCGCCTCGACGACATCAGGGGGCAAGCCCCATAGACCGAGCAGGTAAGCGCCAATCTCGTCGTGGCTTACCCCGAGCCGCACGCGCTCGGCCTCCTCGCAGCTCGTGCCGTTTAGTCGCGCGTACTCGAGGTTCGCTCGGTGCTCGTCCGGTAGCTGCGTGATCAGCGCGAGCCGACCCACATTGTGGAGCAGCGCGGCCGTCGCGGCGACGTCTGCCAGGCGACCCTGGATTGGAAAGCGTCGCGCGAACCGGGCGGCGAGCAACGAGCGCGCTTGCTCCGTTTGGACCAATCCGAAGTCGTTTCCGGCCAGCGCCTGAAATAAGGCGTTTGCAAGCACCAGGCTGCGGATCGCGCTCATGCCCAACTGGCTCACGGCCAGCTCGATGCTGGACACTTGGCGCGGCAGCCCGAAAAACGCCGAATTGACCAGCTGCAGCACCTTGGCGGACATGCCGACGTCGCTCTCCACAATGCGCACGACATCGTTCAGCGCGGCGCGCGGGTCGTCGAGTACCTGATTGAGGGCAGCGCACGAAGCCGGCAGGCTCGGTAGCCCCGCCATTCCTCCGATGCATGTGCGCACCGAATCGGAAGCGATCTGCGCTCTGAGCTCGAGCGCACGGCTCAGTGTCGCGATCAACACCTCGGAGTCGCAAGGCTTGGCTAGATAGCGGTGCGCAACGCCAGCAGCCCGCACGGCGCCCGCTTCGTCCATCTGGCCAGACAGCACGAAGCGCAGTGCCGCCGGTTGCGTCAGTCGCACTCGGTTCAAGAGCTCGGCGCCGTCCATACGCGGCATCCGCATGTCGGAGATCACGGCGTCGAATCGGCCACGTTCAAGCTCGGCGAGCGCCGCTTCAGGTCCTCCAGCAAAGACCATCTCCCAGACCTTTCGCTTGCGGCGGAGTACCTGCTCGATCCCCTGGAGCACCCGTGGCTCGTCGTCCACGAACAACACTCGCATCATGGCACGACCTCGGCTTGGAAGGGACGGGACAGAGCGGGCTGACTCAGCGGCTCGCCGAGTGGGAGGGAGATTGAAAACGACGTGCCCTGGCCGGGTACCGACTCGAAGGCTAGCGATCCACCGTGCTTTTCCACGATGATCGAGCGAGCGATGGCCAAGCCTTGTCCGGTGCCCGCACCGACGGCCTTGGTCGTGAAGAAGGGCTCGAAGATGCGCGCCTGGTGCTCGGGTAGAATTCCGATCCCGTTGTCACTGACCGTCACCACCACACATTCGGCGCGCTGGGCGGTGACCGCGCGAATCAGCCCGAACTGCTCGGTACCTCCGAAACGCGCGGCCACGGCGTGTGCCGCGTTCACGAGCAAATTCAACAGCACCTGATTGAGCTCACCCGGGTAGCAGGGAACGAGCGGGAGTACCCCCAGCTCGAACTCCACTTTCGCCACGTACTTGAGCTCGTTTTGAGCGATCAAGAGCGTGGTTTCGAGGCAGCGATTCACGTCGGCCAACGTCTTGTCCCGCGAGTCCGGACGCCCGAAATCCTTCAAGGCCGATACGATCCCGGCGACACGCCGCACGCCATCGCTGGTTTGCTCCAATGCCTTCGGCAGCTCTTGCAGCAGATACTCGAGGTCGATTTCCTCAACAGTGAGGCGTAGCCGCTCGACCGCTTGGGTTGGATCGACTGTATCGTTCATGGCTTGACGTAGCACCTGGCCGAGAGTCAAGAGGTCCTGGCAAGCGCCCTTCATGAAGTGAACGCTATCGCCGACGTACTGGATCGGCGTGTTGATCTCGTGTGCCACGCCCGCCGCCAATTGCCCGACAGCTCGTAGCTTTTCGGCTTGGCGTAGCTCGAGCTCCAGGCGCTTGATGGACGCGAGATCTTGTTCGAGCCGCGCGTTGCGCTCCAGGAGCTCGCCGGAAGTAAGCTCGATCGATCGCTCGAGCAACGCCTGGCCGCTGTCGCTCTCGACATAAGCCTCGTCGACCGCCCGGAGAAATGCCGCAAACTGTGGCCCCTCGGGCGCGGCCGCGCCCAAGTACTTTCTCAGCTGACGCTCGAGTAGCTTGTGCATCCAGTCAGGCTTCCGCGAGGGTGGTAATCGTCATCGTTTGATTGTGCAGTTCGCAGCGCGCGCCAGGGGTAAAGGGCGAGATCTCTCCGTAGGAATAGAAGCCGGTCAGCACGACCGAAGCTCCCAAGACTCGCTGCACGCCTTCGACCTCTTCCTCGATGCGCTGCTTCAAGACGAGCTTGCGTCCGACGCAGCTAATCAGGATCGCCAACTGTGGCTCGGCCGAGCCGAGCTCGCTGGATGAAGCGCGCGCTGCCCCGGAGGCGCCCTCGACCAAGCGGTCGAAGTTCGCGCGCATCAGGCGAGCGTAGTGGCCGACCGGAACGTCTCCCGCGAAGGTGAGGCTGCCCCGTTCCTGATCGACGGCCAAGATCGTGCGCACGACACCGGTGTCTTCCTGGCGAGCCCGCACGCAGAGCGGGAACAATAGCCCGCTACCCGGTAGCCCCGCCGCATGCTCGCCCAGGTACTTCTCGTACAGCGCCAGGGCCGGCTGGCCATCTAGCTCGAACAGCACGTTGCCTTCCGAACGCGTCACGCGACGTTCTGGCCCAAATGGATCCCAACCGCCGAGCGACGCCATACCGACTCGCAGGCTCTCGCCGTAAAAGCCGATCCCGACGACGCACTCCCCGGCGTCGAAATCATTCAGACCGAGGTGAGTCCGTTCGAAGCGCGCGCCGTCTCCACACAACCCCCCGGTGAGCGATACGCCGGCAGGCAGGCGCTCGCTCAAACCGCGCACGAGCGCGCTGCCATTGACCTTGAGCCCGTCCGAGAGCACGAACACATGCCGCAGCCCTTCGCCGAGCAAACGCTCGCCGAGCAGCTGTCCGATCGCTTCGCTGGATATTCCGTCGCTGAGCGCGACACGCTCGGTGCGAACCTGCGATTTGTCGAGCTGGAGCGCAGTTGCTACCAGCGAATCGTCGAGCACATGGGTTTCGCTGATCTCGCCGGCGGTCGACCCGGCCACGAGCAGCGCATTGGGCCAACGAGCTCGCAATCGTTGCCAGGTTTCGGGATCGCGCAGCCACTCGGGTGCGGCGAAGACGAGCACGAGCTGCGGGTTCTTGCACTCACCTCGCCCGACGCCGGCCAGAGTCTCGGTGGAGCGCGTCCAAACATGCTGTGCAATCTGCATCGCGGATATCCCAACTGCGGCTGCCGTGGTCTGTTGCCCTTCGGCGCGGGAGCTCGTACCCAGCAAACGACCGGGTCAGGCCCAAGCTTCAGGAGCGAGGCGGCGATTTCTGAGCGAAGTAAACCGCACACCGGCTCGAAGTAGGCAGTAACGCAACACCCTGTCTGCCCGTGTAGACGCGCTCAGCGGCACTAAAGAGGCCTGCCGGCGCGGCCGTTTTCTCAGCTCGATGACCACTGCTTGGCAGGACAGCGAAGCGTCGAATTTGGCGCGCGATCCGAACGCCGCAAGCAAGGGCCCATTCGACTCGCCATCGGTGCCCACGAACGAGGTATTCGAAGACGGGGCCCAAATTCTAAAGATCTGCGACGTCGTGCTCGGCGGACTCACCGTGGGGCTGTCACTGCTCGCCACGTTCGCGGCCGCAACAGGCAGGGCGACTGTGACCACCGCGCTGCTCATGTGGTCGATTCCGCTCTTTAACGTCGCCTGGAGTCGGCTCACCCGCGACTCGAGTCGGAAGGGGGTGACCGAGAACGTGCGTTGTCTCGTCGCGCTTCCGGTCACCATGCTGCTCTACGTGAGCCCAAGTAGCCTGTTCAGCGACTTCTGGCTGCCTGCCGAGGTGATTGTCGTGGGAGAGGCGATGCTCTGGGGGTGTTTGACGGGTCGGGCACTCTCGGGTGAGATTGTCGCCGCGTTCTTCGGCGCCTCCATCCCCGTTGCGGCTGTCCTCTCGCGTGGCACAGCCGATTGGTCATCGCTCCAGGACGGACTGGGGGTCACGATGACGGGCTTCATTGTCTCCTTCGTGGCCGCGCGCCTCGGCAGAAGCCTGCGCCAAGCGCGCCTTCGCCGGGACGAGGCCGAAGCACACAAGGACCGGCTCGAGACTGCCTACCGCGACTTGGCCAGCACGCAGGAGCGACTCGACGCCGTTCTGAGCTGCGCCCCGGGTTTCATTCTGGCCGTTGATCGTCAGGGCAAAGTCGAGTTTTCGAACCGCACAGCGTGGCCGCTCGAGGGGCAAGGCGTCGTCGGGACGAACGTGCTCGATCACGTCGCCCCGGCTGCCCGAGACCTGTTCGCGACGCGGCTCAAGGCAGTGCTCGAGACAGGGAAACAGGAGCTAGTCGAGTCGCGCCAGATGTCGGAAGACGGCACGGAGCTTTGGCAAGCGTCGAACCTCGGTGCGATGCGCTCGGGTGACCAAATCATCGGGGCGGTGGTCATTTCGCAAGACGTGACCGAGCTGAAGTTGACTCAGGCGGAGATGACCTCGGCTCAGCGCATGGCGGCGGTGGGAACCCTTGCCGCTGGGATTGCCCACGAGATCAATACACCGATTCAATTCGTCAATGATAACATGCACTTCCTTCAGGGCGCGGCGCGCGACCTGTTCTGCGTGTTGGACCAACTTCAATCGCTCAGACGCGTCGCGGACGAGGGACACGCCTCGCCCGATTTGAAGGCCGCTGCGGCGAGCGCGACCGCTGCGCAGGAGAGCGCCGATCTACCCTACTTGAGCAAGAACGTGCCGGCGGCCTTCGAGGCATGCGTTGAAGGCCTGGAGCGGGTCACGACGATCGTGCGCTCCATGAAGGAGTTCGCGCACCCCGCTCAAGAGGAAATGGTTGCCTTCGATCTGAATCGCGGAATCCAAAATACGCTGACCATTTCCCGCAACGAGTTCAAGTATGTCGCGGAGCTCGAAATGGTGTTCGGCGATCTCCCTCCGATCACGTGCCACCCCAACGACGTGAATCAAGTCGTGCTGAACCTAGTCGTCAACGCCTCCCACGCCATCGCCGACGCGGTCCGTGGCACCTCACGCAAAGGCATTCTCGCCGTGGAGACACGGCTCGACGGC
>DATCFJ010000672.1:0-2308 GCA_036509605.1 Polyangiaceae bacterium
CTCACAGCGACGCCCGCGAGCTCGGCGATGTCCGCGAGCTCGCTTTGCTCGAACGCTGCCTCGGCGATCCCTCGCCGCCCGAGCATCACCACCTCGCGCACGGCGCTCTGCCGCAACGCGCGGAGCGCGGCTTGCGTGATATCCGTCTCCGCGAGCTCATCCGGTGACCGGAGCAAGATGCGCGCGACGTCCATTGCCACGTTACCCATGCCCACGACGACGGCACGCTCGTTCGACAGATCGAATACTTCACTCTGAAAATCAGGGTGCCCGTTGTACCAACCGACAAATGCCGTTGCAGGCACGCTGCCCGGTAGATCTTCGCCTGGGACGCCCAGGCGCTTGTCGCTCGCGGCCCCCGTCGCGAACACGACTGCGTGGTATTCGGCAAGCAGCACTTCGGTCGGCAAATCGCGGCCTACAAGGACATTGCCGAAGAAGCGAAAATTCGGATGGCTCGCAATGCGTTCGAATGCAGCGATCACTCGCTTGATGCTTTGGTGATCGGGCGCGACCCCGAAGCGGACCAAGCCGAACGGAGTCGGCAGCCGCTCGAACATGTCGACCTCGACGTGAGCCGTGTGATGCCGAAGCAGGAAGTCGGCGCTGTAGAAAGCAGCAGGCCCGGAGCCGACCACCGCCACTCTTAGCGGCGGGCCGATCGGCGGAGCTTCGACTGCATGGCGATCCGAGTCCAAATGCCTCTCTTAGGGCGCGCCCGCGCCGGTTCCACTCGCCCTGCCCCGAATGCTAGGCCCAGAGCGCCGGATCGCCAAAACTGCCCGAAATTCGCGCGCCGGAGCTTGACCCGACCGGACGCGGAGCCTAAAGTTTCACGAAGTTTTGAAAGCTCAAACAACAAGCTGATGGCCGGAACCCCCGCAGAACCGGTGACCCAAGCCGAGCTCGAAGTCGCCGACACGATTGGGCGACTGATGGAGTTTTGGGGATTCAAGCGCCCGATGGGTCGGATGTGGACCTTGCTCTATCTGTCGCCGGCAGCGCTCGGCGCCGCCGAGTTGGGCGAGCAACTCAAGATGAGTGCCGGCGCGGTGAGCATGACGCTGAGCGAATTGTTGAAGTGGGGCGCAGTCAAGAAGAGCTGGCGCCCCGGTGAGCGGCGCGACTTCTACGAGGCCGAAACCAGCATCGGTAAGCTGGTGCAGCGGGTCCTTCGGGAGCGCGAGCTGGAGCTCGTGCGGCAATTCGGAGAAGCGCTGAGCAACGCTGAGGCCGCGCTGCCACGCCCATCCGAGCCCGGAACAGCACACGATTTCAAGCGCGATCGAGTCCACGAGCTCCAGCGGTTGTCGCGGCTCGGCGAGACTTTGCTGACCGCGCTGGTGGCCGGAAAAGTGGTCGATCCCACGCCTTTCTTGAAAGTTTACGGAGATACATGAGCGAACCTGTGACAGCGCTGGCGGCCCGTGACGGCTCGGGCGCAATGTTCGACGGCATTGCAGCGCGCTATGATTTAGTGAACCGCGTCATCTCGTTGGGCATCGATCAAAGCTGGCGGCGGAAGACCGTGCGCGCGCTAAACCTCGCCGCTTCGCACCGCGTGCTCGATCTCGCGACGGGCACGGCGGATTTAGCGATCCAAGTGGCTGGCACCGAAGCGAGCGCGACGGTCGTTGGGCTCGATCCGTCCGGGAAAATGCTGGATGTCGGGCGCGTGAAGGTAGCGCGCGCGGCGCTCGAAAGCCGCGTCGAGCTGGTGCAGGGCGACGCTCAAGCGTTGCCCTTTGCGGACGCCTCTTTCGATTCGGTGTGCATCGCGTTCGGTATTCGTAATGTGCCGGATCGCGCCAAGGCGCTGCGCGAGATGGCACGGGTCACTCGCGCGGGCGGGCGCATTGCGATTCTTGAGCTGTCGGAACCGCGCGCTGGGCTGCTGGGTGCCCTGGCACGCTTCCACATTCATACCGTGGTGCCGTACGTCGGCGCGCTGCTCTCCGGCGTGAAGGAATATCAATATCTGCAGCGCTCGATCGCCGCATTTCCGCCGGCCGATGAGTTCGCGGCGCTGATGCAGAGCTCGAACCTGAACGTGCTCGGCGTGCATCCGTTGACCTTCGGCGTGTGTCACCTGTACGTGGCGGAGCCCGGGAAGCTCGCATGACCGGACACGCGGCGCGAAGCGGCGCGAGCCGTAGCTCAGCTACCGCCTTCGACTCGAGCGAGTTGCTTGGGCGTATGGCTCGGGACCTCGGCCGTATCGCCAGTAGCTCGCCATTCGTGGCGCTAACTTGGCCCGTGCCGCAGGTGCCGAGCGAGCGGCTACTCGGCGCTGAAAGCGACGGGGACG
>DATCFJ010000673.1:0-4445 GCA_036509605.1 Polyangiaceae bacterium
CCGACCAAGCACGTCCCCGCACAACCGCAGCCGAACTGAGCAGCGATGACTCCGGAGGTCGGTTCGCGATGCCGCCACCGCCGCGCGGATCGGTTTTTCCGACGGTCATGGAGACACGAGACCAAAAACGGTAGCGCTCGAACGCGCCTGCCCATAGCGGTGCTCATTTTCGCGCGTATCGCACGCGGCGCGGCTTGCTGAGCCGTGTCACCCGAGCGGTCAGCCTATCGGCGAAGCTTCACGCTGCAGTTTCCGATGAGTGTCGAGCGCCGCACGGCGTCGCGCCGTGGGCGCAAGCGCCGCTCGTTTTCAGCGAGGCAGGGGGGGGACTGGCCCGCCGCACGCCGACACGCCGTCGTAGCAGGCGAACGCGACGCTTTCGTTTAGCGTGAACCCTCCGCCTGCGCTGGCCCCCGAACCATTGCCTGTCTGGCAGGTGCAGAAGCTCTCGTTGGGCGAGCCTTGCTTGCAGTTGACCATGTAATACGTGCCGTCTGCGCACTTCGAGGTCAGATCGCAGGTCACCGCGGTGCTCGAGCCCGCGCTGCTGCAGTCGGCGGCCGGCACGGGTACCGGCAGCGGCACGGGTACCGGCACCGGCGTGGGCGCTGAACCCGAGCATTGCTGAAACTGCTCCAACTGCTGGGCGCACTGCGCCTGGGCGTAGTTGTCGATGTTACCGCAGCGCCTGCCGCCGCCTTGGATCAACGGCAAAAAGCAATTGATCACGGCTTGCCCGAGCTGCAAGCACAGAGCGCTCGCGCCGAGCTCGCCAGTGCAGCTGCTCAGGCAGTCCGGGTAGTTTCCAAACTGGCCCGCACAGTTGTTAGTCGCTTGCGCGCAGAAGTTCGAGCACGCGGCGGCGGCGCTGCCCGTCGTTCCTGTTGAGCCGCCCGTTCCGCTGCTCGGAGCACCGGCGATACCAGAAGAGCCACCCGTTGTTGCGCCACCGGCCACGCCCGTGCTGGTGCTGGTGCTCGGTGCGCCGCCGGCTGGGGTGCTGGAGGCGGCACCACTCGGGGTGGGTGCGGAGCCGCGCTGCTCGACGACGAGCCACCGACACTCGTCGAGCCACCGGCAGGCACGGAGCTGCCGAAGCTGGGATTATCCTCGGGGCTAAACATTGAGGTGCGCCCGCCGCAACCCGTCGTCGCCACCAAGCACAAACCACCAAACCAAACCCGAGCACCCGAAAACGCCGCCGCCATCACCGGAATATAGCCAGGATCGCCAGGATGTCTGTGTCAGAAATGCGACCTACTCCGCGGCGGGCGCGCACATGGCGTCCGACCGCTTAGATTTCGGGAGCTTGCGCGGGGTTTTCGCCCTGCCAGATCTCTCTTCAAAAACTGCGTTTGCTCCGGAAATCGCTCGTCCGGAGCGTGCCGGGGCGCGGCTGCTGATCGCCGATTGCTCATTAGGCGCTGCCTAGTCGCTCCGATGGGCAATCAAAGGGCTGCGTCTGCCGCGTCCAAGCCGCGCGGCTCTCAATTCGCCCTACCCTGTGGCCGTATCGGCTTGTGCCCCGGACATCTTCACCGTGAGCCTCGCCTCAAAAAAGATCCAGCAGCTTCGGTCCGAGGCCCTCGGGCTCGCTCAGAACGGCGAGCCCCGGCAAGCCTTAGAGAAGCTGGCGAAACTCGAGTCGCTCGATCCCAAGGAGCCGGACTTTCCGCGCCGCGCGGCAGAATGTCATCGGTTGCTCGGCGAGCGCGCGGAGTGCATGAACGCCTTGGCACGGGCCGCCGACCGTTATGTGAGTGCGGGTATGGTGGTGAAGGCGATGGCGATCTGCAGAATGATGTTGGCCATCGATCCACGGCATCCGGGCGCGCTAGACTGGATGAACAAGCTGGAACGACCTCTCGGCATGCCCGTCGCGCGGCCTCTGCGTTGCTCGCTCCCGGTCGTTCGAGCGCCGAAGGCAGCCCCTAGCTCGGCAGCAAGCCCTTCAGCTGCGCCCGACTCCAGAGCAGCAAGGGTCGGGCGGAGACTGGTGACAGCTCGAGGGCTCGTGGCCGTGGCTCGCGTTGTCGCAAGGAAGATGCAACGCCCTCGGCCGCGAGAGCTCGAGCCTAGGATCGTCGAGGATCCTCCTCGGCCTGTGGCGGGGCGCTCGTCGCGAACCAGTGGTGACTGGCAGGTGGTCGATGATGTCGAGCTGCTTCGACCCGAAACGTTGGACCCGGTTCGGGTCATCTCGTTGCCGCCGCTGTCCGTCGATGCCGAGCTGCGCAATTTGGTGCCTAGTACGCGCTCTTTGCCTAACGGCAGAGGGACGCCGTCCGCGCTATTTCGGCTCGCCATCGATGCGGCTCCCTCGCGGGGCGAGCAGACAATGCGCCAGGCGCGTGAGGTGTTACCTGCCATTCCACTATTTTCCGAGCTCGGTCCCAGAAGTCTCGAGGAATTGATCCGGCAGAGCCGCTTGATGCACCTGGGCGCGGGCGAGCTTGTTTTCAGGCAAGACGACGCGCCCGATTGCGTGTACGTGGTCGTTAACGGAAGCGTGGCCGTGATCGATCAGGCGGCGTCGGACACGGAGCTCTACCGGCTCGGCGAGAACGAGTTTTTCGGCGAAGACGCGCTCATCAGCAACGAGCCTCGTCCCGCAACTGTGCAGGCCGCTGAAGCGTGCGACCTGATCGCGTTCGATCGCCAGGCGATGGGTCACTGCATCGCTCATTATCCGAGTGTCGTGCCGATTCTGCTGCGCTTTTTGCGCGGACGCATGATCGAGCAATTGTTGCGTACGAGCCCGCTCTTTGCGAGTTTCGATACCGCACAACGCCGCGCCCTCAGCGCTAGATTCGAGTTCATCGAAGTAACCGCGGACGCGCTGCTGATAGAGCAGGGGACGCCCTCGCCCGGGCTGTTCGTCCTGCTGAGCGGCGCCGTCGACGTGGTCCGTTCTCAAGGCGATCGAGAAACCTGGATCGCATCTCTCGAGCGCGGCGGCATGTTTGGCGAGATCTCGCTGCTTGGACGCTCCGGCGCCATCGCCGACGTGCGCTGTATCGAACCAGGGTTCGCACTGCTGCTGCCAGCGTCCGAATTTTACGATGTCGTCACGCGCTATCCTCCTCTACTGGAGGTCTTGGAGCGACTACGCGCCGAACGCGTGTGAAGGCTTCCTCACGTGTGAACGCGCTTCGACCGCTACGATTATCCGGACACCACGGGATCGACGCGGTCGTTGTCCACATTCTGCCGATTGGTGCGGCAAGCGCGCCGTAGTCGGCGTACCGGTGCTTGGAGGCCTTCCCCATGACTACCGCGCGGCTGCGTGACCTCGTGGACAGGGTAGGAGCCAGCACAGGTCTGTTGTTTGGCACTGAGGCGAACGCCCCTTCGCAACATCGGTCCAGGCCCGTGTCCTTGTCGCGCCACGCTGGCGCCGGCTCCCATTCGCGCGGACGACGGCCCAACCAAGGCCACCTGGGGAAGCAAGCCGTTTACGATTCCGCGGCTTTGGTTGCGCGGAGGGTTGGGTTACGATGAGGCGAGTCGCATGTGGACGAGTCGCTTCGAGCTGGGGGTGCGCTTCGCGCTTTGCGCGCCGGTGCTCAGCGCGGCGTGCAGCGAACCCGAGTTGAACGAATCCACGCCGCTCGACTACGATCGCGGCAAAGCCGAAGAGCCGGTATCGACGCAGACGTCGGCCAGCGTCAAGCTCGATGAGCGCCGGCGCGAGCGAGATCGCGTGGAGATCACCGACTTGCACGGTTCGTCGGCCTGGTTCGAGCGCGAGCGACCCGACGCCGAGCTTCCGACCGTGCGCTGGGCTGAAAACTGCTGGATTCATCGCGCGTGCCCTGCACCGCGCGCGATGCCCGCATGCAAAGCAGGCGAGCACGCCCAAAGCTGGGAAGCGCTGCGCGGGCAAACCGCACAATTGAGCGGCAGCGTCGTTGCGATCAGCGGCCAGCTCGATCTGAGCGCCGAAATGGTGGTCCCGGCTTCGGCGTGTCGACTGGGGGCGTGCTGTCATCAAATCGGTTTCAGCGTCGTGCTCGACAATCGAGGCGGCGCGGCTGAGCTCGAAAACAGCGAGCACGCGCTCGGCCTTGCCGGCTACGGGTGTTACGGCGACGATTCGAAACGCTGCTGCAACGTGCTCGCCGACGGCCGCGCAGTGATCGCCAAGGGGCGACTCGTGGCGAGCGCCGGTCGCATCGAGTGGCGCGAGCCGCTCTGGGAATTGCGTGAAGCGTCGCTGTGCACGCTCGCTGCGGCACCCACGACAACGCGCTGACGCCATCCGCACCCTAAGCGACAACCGCGACCGGAATCCCCGGCCATTCCGCGAGTTGCACAAGTGTACGGTTCCCCTGTGCTGGCTAGTGCGCCGGGATAAACCGGCAGAAAGAAGAGGATGAAAGAGCCTTACATCGAAGGAGTAGCGACCCACGATGGCCCCGAGTCATGCGCGGGCGCCCGTAAGG
>DATCFJ010000674.1:0-5408 GCA_036509605.1 Polyangiaceae bacterium
CTTCAAGGATTCGAAAATATATCGCTGCGCGGCGGTCGCCAGGGAGGCACGTACTCCGGACACCAATCCGGCTTGCCCGCATGCTTCGCACCTAGGCGTACATCGGAGAAATCGAGACCTGGGTTTCTGTCGTAACGAAGGTCGCCGATGACACGCGAACCGTCTGTCTGCAGGTCACCGAGATAGGGCACACGAGCAAAGCGCAACAGCGCTCGAGCCGCGCAGCGTTCGCTGACGACAGCCCGCAAATCCGCGAGCGAAATTCGGTATTCTTGGTTCAGAATCAGCCGCGAGTCGGGGGCCACGTCGGTCGCGTGCAGCGGCGCCGTGGGCTCTGCCGACCGGTCGAAGGGGCAGCCTTTCACGCTGAGCCACGACGGAGCAATCGCCGCGCGACCCAGCCGTACGAAGTACTGCTGGTCGTCCTTCTGCACCAAGAGAACGCTCCAGCACAGAGGGTTGGCCGGCATGGGCGTCGCTACGACGTCCAGGGTGCGAGCCGCGGGGAACGCGGAGCGGGCGCGCTCGAGCACTAGTACTTTTGCCATTCGGGACCCGAGCACGAAGCAGCCCAGCACGAGCGCGAAGCCGGCGCTTGCCAACAGCATTCGCAAGAACGGCGTCTTTTTGCGCGCGAACGCCAGCAGGCAGAGTGTGATCAGCGTCAACACAGCAGCGTTGCCGCGTGGCACGAACGGCCGATACCAAACCGCGCCGAGCCCGAGCGCGAGCGTCAAAAGAAGCAGACCCCGCGCCCGCTTGGAGCGATACGAAAATAGCAGCGGTGCAGAAAGCACCAGCCAAAAGGACGGCTCGAGAATGAACACCGAATCGCCATAGAACCAACCGTCGTACAGCGGCCAAAACGGATGCACGCCGTAGTTGTTGGCAAAATCCATAGCGATGTGCGAGAGCGGGCTCAGCACGGCGAGCCCGGCAAAGAGCCGCCAATCCTGCGCCGAAGGCGCCCGCTTTTGCCACTTCGCGAGGCCGAGTAGCGCGGCCAGCGTAGCCAGCGCAAAGCCAAAGGCGGCCGGGACCGTATGCGTGTAGCCACGATGCTGAAGCAAGTAGCCAAAACGCGGACCGCTAATGCTCGAATAAGTGAAGTCGAGGTCTGGGAGATTGTTGCCGATGATCGCGATCGCGTAGAGCGCGCCACGAGACCATGAGTCGAGCGGCCGCCGACGTTCGACGACGCGGACCACGACCTCCGCGCACAGCAAGCCAATCAGCGAATGCGTGAGGTTCTCCACGGCCGAGCGGCAACTCTAGCCGGAGCGGAGGGCCACGTCTGCTTTGGGGCAAACCGAGCCGGTTTGCGGCAGCCCGGGCGAAGGCGCGGAAAACAGCTGGTTCAGTGCGTTGGCGATGGCCGCCGGATTGGGGCGCAGCACCGCTTTGCCGTCGGGCGTCAGAAAGGCGTCCGTTTGCTCGACGCCCAAAACGAGGCCGTGCAAATGCCGAGCGTCGACCTTCAGCACGCGCTGTGCGAGGGCGAGCAGGTCCACACGCCGCAGATCGGTTTCAACCGAGTCTTCGAATTCCGAAAACAGTGCTGGCAGGCGCACGAGGGTCGTCGCGTGTGACAGCTCGTGTCGCATGCCGAGCAAGATCGCCTGCTGACGTCGCGCGCGGCTGAAGTCGGAGCGACCGTGCCTCGAGCGCGCGTACATGGCTGCGGTCACGCCATCCATCCGTACTGCGCCGGTCGTCAAGTCGAGCTTGCGGTAGCCCGTGGGATCGCGCGGATCGATGAAGCGATCGATGATCGGACAGGGCACGTCCACGGTCACGCCACCGAGCGCGTCCACAGCGCGTTCGAGGACGCCGATGTCGATGGCCAAGGCGTGTGCAATTGGCAACCCGAGTGTGTTCTCGACGACACGCCCCAAGAGCTCGAGCGGGTCATCCCCGGAGCGCCGCGCCACGTTCATGACCGTATTGATTCGGTCTTCACCGTGGCCGGGAATTTGAACCCAAAGGTCGCGCGGAATGCTGATCAACCCGAGCGCGCCGCTCGGTTCGTCGAACACCGCGACCAGGATTGTGTCGGAGAGCCCCGCGCCGCCGCCGAACGGCCGGCGATCGAGGCCAACTAGCAGGTAATTATCGGTGTATTCGAAGGGGGGCGTGTTCGCAGGGGCGACCGGCGGCGGCGGCGAGAAGGTGCTCGCGGACGGCGCGGCGGACGCGAGCTGCACCGCCTGGACCGGCGCGGGCAGGGTCCCGGCGGCGAGCTGCGCGCTCGGCGCGGGCTGTGCTCGTGCGGGCTGTGGATGCCGATAGGGACGCGCACCGAGCCAATGGCTAGCGCACAGCGCAAACAGCAACAGAGCGACCCCGAAGCAACGCCAACGCGACATAACGTGACGTGCACTGCAACGCCCGCGCCAGCGCTCGGCGCCGCAACTAGATCGCTGTGAGCGGGAGCTCCGGAATATTTCCGCCGTTGCTTCGGATCACCTCGGCGTAGAAGCTCCCCGAGTCTTTCACCGTCCGCTGCTGGGTCTGGTAGTTCACATGGATCAGACCGAAGCGCTCACGGTAGCCCTCGGCCCATTCGAAGTTGTCCATGATCGACCATTGAAAGTACCCAGCGATCTGAGCGCCGTGCTCGCCCGCTCGGCGCAGTGCTGCCAAGTAGCGAGTTAGAAAATCGATGCGCTGCGGGTCGTGGACTTTGCCGTCGACCGCCACTAAATCCCTCAAGGAGAGGCCGTTTTCGGTGATGTAGATCGGCTTTTGGTAGCGCTCGTGGAAAAAGCGCGCGCCCCAATAGAGCGCGTCGGGTGTCACCGGCCAACCGAGCGCGGTGTTCGGGTAACCCGCTGGATAGGGCACGCGCTCTGCGCCGGATTTGCCGTTCGCTTTGGCCTGGACGCGCTCCCAGCCGTAGATGTTGGTGCCGAAGAAATCCAGCGGCTGGCAGATGGTCCCGAGGTCGCCGCTGCGAATCTCCGGGGCGTCTTCGCCGAAGGCGTCGAGCAAACCCTTCGGGTAGTGACCGAGAAACACTGGATCGAGCCACAAGCCGTTGTGCGAGATGCTCTTCTCGAACGAGTCGAACATGACGTGTTTCGCGGCCGCGATGTCCGCTGGCGAGTCCGTATGAGGGATACGCCCCAGGGCAGCAGGCGCATAGCCGACGCGGCACGGCTGCTTTCCGTACGCGCGGATGGCTTGCACGGATTTACCGTGTGAAAGGAGCACGTTGTGAGCCGCGCGAGTCAGCTCCGCGAAGCGCAGCTTGTCACCGGGCGCGTGCACACCCGTCTGGTACCCCATGCCGAGGAACACTGACGGTTCATTGAAGGTGATCCAGTTCTTCACGCGGTCCGACAAGCGCTCCACGACTGCGCGCGTGTAATCTGCGAACCAGTCCGACGAGTCTCGATTGAGCCAACTCCCGCGGTGGTACAGCGCGAGCGGCAGATCCCAATGAAACAGCGTGACGTAGGGCTCGATCTGCGCTTCTAGCAGCGTGTCGATCAGGCGATCGTAGAAAGCTAAGCCGGCTTCGTTCTTTGCACCGGTACCTTCCGGAAGAACCCGCGGCCAGGAGATACTCAGGCGATACGCCTGCAGCCCAATCTGCTTCATCAACGCTGCGTCTTCGCGATAGCGGTGATAGTGATCACAAGCGACGTCACCGTTGTGATTTTGAAAGACGGTACCCGTCTTTTTGCAGAACATGTCCCAGACGGAGGGGCCCTTGCCGTCTTCTTTTGCTGCGCCTTCGATTTGATACGAGGCCGCGGCGGCGCCCCACGTGAAGTGTTTCGGGAATGGCATGTTCGTCAGTCAGCTCGCTAAAACAGAAACTGGTTTCAGGTAGGCACGGAAGACATACGTTTTCCGTCGAGTCATCGCCAGACATTTGACGATCCGCCGCGGAATTAAGCTGTTTTGAACATATCGAAGAGTAACTTTCCGACCGCGGCAAATACCACGACGACGACCGCTGCACGCACTAAGCGATCGCCATGACGGAGCGCCAAACGGGAACCCAGCCGAGCCCCAGCGATGTTTGCGACGGCCATTGGTAAGGACAGCTGCCAAAGGATCGCGCCGCGCCAAGCAAAGACCAAGAACGCCGCCAGGTTCGAAGCCAGGTTGACGACCTTGGAGTTGCCCGACGCCCGCAGCGGAGAATCGCCGAACACAGTCACGAACAAAACGATGAGCAGCGAGCCAGTACCGGGTCCGAAAAAGCCGTCATAGGTGCCGAGCGCGAGTGCAATGACGAGCAGCGCAAGCTTTGGGCGACTGAGTGGTCCAACCTGGACGTGTATCCGCGAACCGAGCAGCATCACCGCGAGCGCGAACAACAACAGGCCGATCACGATCGGGCGTAGCGGCTCAGGCCGCAGCGAAAGCAGCAGGCGTGCGCCCAGCAAAGAACCGATGAAGCCGCAGGCAAAGCCGAGCGGCGCGCGCTTGCGATCCACTCCCCCGCGCCGAAAGAACGTCACGAAGGAAGAAACGGCTCCCGGCGCCGCCTGACCCTTATTCGTGGCCAGCGCGATGCCCGGAGGCAGACCGAGCGCGAGTAGCGCGGGGACCGTAAACAGTCCCCCACCCCCAGCGACAGCATCGACCAGACCGGCCACGAAGGCGGTCAGGGATAGCAGGCTCAGGACCAGCGGCGACGGCGCGATCACGCCGGATCGCGCAGGAGCGTGTGCCGGAGATCGCGATTGGCCCCGAGCGCCAACATCACGACCACGAGCAGCACGCAGCTCAGCATGTACGGGTACTCGGCGCGTAGCTCATACAGCCCGGTGCCCGCGAGCGGACCGAGCATGCGACCGAAGCCCAAGGTCGAGCTGTTCAAGCCGGCGACCACGCCTTGGTCGTCCTCGCTTACGCCGAGCGACATGGCGGCGGTCACGCCCGGCACGGCCAAACTCTGACCGAACGCCTGCGCGCCGAGCGCCAGCGTCAGCACGCCGAAGCGGTGGGCGAAGATCAACAGCGCATAACCGCACAGCGCGATCGGCATGCCCGTCACGATCAGCCGCAGCGCGGACCACTTGTAGCGGCGCACCAAGAAGCCCTGGGTGAACACGGCGACCAGGCCGTACACGCCGAGCGCCATGCCCACGGTGCGCGGTGTGGCCTGGTTCGAGAGCTGCAGGCGGTCTTGATAGTAGAAGCTGATCGTCTGCTCCATGGCCACCGAGGCCAAGCTCAGCGTGAAGCCAATCGCCAGTAGCGGCCAAACCAGGCGCGCCACATGCGACGTGGTTTTGGGGGGCTCGCCGCCGATGAGACGCTTCGATTCGGGCAGAAAAGACCAGACGAACGCGAAATTCAGGAACGCCACGCAGGCCGAAAAATAGACCGCCGCGAGCAAGCTGATGAGCGAGAATGCCGCCCCGATCAACGGCCCAAAGATCACCCCC
>DATCFJ010000675.1:0-6267 GCA_036509605.1 Polyangiaceae bacterium
GACGTACAGCTGATGGGCAAGGATGGCTGCACCATGCTCGCCGATCTTTGCGAAGGCCCGCACTGGGTCGAGCACGTGCGCGAACAGCACCCGAATGTCAGCATCGTCTACCTGGCCGGCGCGTTCCTGCACGGCTTCAGCGTGAAGGGGAATTGGCACACCGCGTGTCGCCCGGATTGGGATCAGAAGTTCGAGCGCGTGCTGATGCTACGACTGCGCGAGCTCGAAGCCGAGGCCGGCCTCGTGTTCACTGCAACCATCCCGTACCCGGTCGGGCGCTACGACGCGCGCGAGTTCCGTGACGAGGTCGACTGTATCAACACTTCGATTAGGAAGACCGTTGCTGCCTTGCCCGGCGTTCAGCTGATCGACGTCGGCGCGCGGCTTTGCCCCGGCGGTGTCTGCGAGCAAGACGTCGGCGGCAGTGAGCCCGTGCGCCCCGATGGCGTGCATTTTTCGATCGATTCAGCGCAGAGCTTATCGCGCTGGGTGTACGACGAAATCCGGCGCTGAGCTCATTGTAGCGGAGCAGCCTCGTGCGCACCTACAACAAAGCCTGGCTTGCCGCGGGCACGCCCGATCTCGTCAAGGGCTTGCGCGGGGGCGTCGCGACGCTCGTCCCGTGGCGGCTCCGCGCCCTGGGTCGACGGCTGCTTCTTTGCCGCCGGCGCGGGCGTGGCGGTGCTGCTGTCTTCGGTAATTTGGCCGATCTGGACGCACCTACCGCTACGCCGCGCGGAGGCCAACGTGTTCGAAGCGCTCGCGCGTTACAGCGCCGAGATCGAAGTCTGCGTGCGAGCCGGCACAGCCGAAGGCGACGCGCGCTGGATCGAGATCGCGCGCAAACATCATCGCTTGATCCGCAACGCAGTCGAAGAAGCGCGGCGTTTGGCGCTCGGCGGGCGCGCGCGGCGAGCCGGGGAAACCCGCATCGGCAGCAACCTGCCATCCAGCGCCCTTAAGAGTCCGGTTATGCGCGGCGGGCTCGAGCGCGCCACGTAACTACGGGCGCAGCATAAAGAAGATCACCACCCCGGTGACCGACACATACAGCCAGATCGGCAAAAATACTCGATTCAGGCGGCGGTGACGCACGAACGAGCGCGTGAATGCGAAGTAGAACGACGTCAGCGCGAGCGGCACAACGCTGATCGAAAGCAACACGTGGCTAATCAGGATCGTGAAGTAAACCGAGCGAATGGCGCCGACACCAGTGAACTTCGTGTCGCCGTGAACCGCGTGATAGCTCAGGTAGCCGATCAGAAACAGCGACGAGCAAGCGAAGGCCGTCACCATCAGCAGCCGGTGAACGGCGACTTTCCTGCGCCGTATCGCGACGTACCCCAGGACGAGGCACAGCGCCGAGAGCGCGTTGAAGCAGGCGTTGACCGCCGGCATGAAGCTCAACTCTGAGCCGACTGCGCTGTGGCCGCGCAGCAAGATGAAGGCGATGAACGCGACGGCGACCGTCGACAGCAGCGCGTTGAACGCAAAGAAAGTGCGGTCCGAGCGCGGTGTCACCAAAGCAGAGCTCATGGCCCGATGCCTAGCATCGCGGCCGCGCGCTGACAGCCGACTCGGCCAAAGAAATGGCTAACTTTCGCAGAAAGTCTGCGCCGAGACGGTCTTGCGCACGGCGTAATCCGCTGACCGAGCCCCACTCGAGGGTGTATGGTACCGAAATGGTCACTGCCGATCCCGCACGCGAGCCCGCATCCCTATGCGACGACAACGGCGTGGATCGCGCGCAGATCCGTGAGATGCTTCGACTTACCCCGGAGCAGCGCCTAGCCCGCGTTCAGGAATTCGTCGAATCAGTCTTCGAGATTCAGGCACTGAATGAAGAGCGCACGGTTCGCTGAGACGCTGCGCGTGCTCGCGCAGCAGCAAGTCGAATTCATCGTGGTCGGGATGGCCGCCGGGGTCCTTCAGGGCGTGCCACTCTCGACGTTGGACGTGGACATCGTCCATCACCGGACTCGCGAGAACGTCGGCCGCCTGCTCGCCGCGCTGACTGAGCTGCGAGCCGTCTATCGGGGTGACCCGCGAAACCTCGCCCCGTCCGAGTCGCATCTGATGGGACCTGAGCATCAGCTGCTGAGCACCGCGACGGGCGACCTAGATTGCCTCGGGGCAATCGACGGCGCGAAGACCTACGAGGACCTGCTCGAATTCAGTCGCGATCTGACGGTTGGCCCCAATGCCGTAGTTCGAGTCCTGGAGCTTTCGACGCTGCTCGAGGTGAAGCGGCGTGCCGGCCGAGCCAAGGACCTGGCCGTGCTCCCGTTTCTCGAAGCGACTCTCGACGAGATACGCAAGAAGAGCTGACGTCGGCGTAAGCCGTCCCGCGTCCGCCCCAGTGCGCGGCTGGGGCGTGTTTTGCGCCCCCCAAAAATTAGAAGAAAAAGGACGGGGGGATGGGGTTGATGGTCACGAGCTACGTCGCTTTGCGGCACAGCCTTCGGCGGCGAGGTGCGGCGACTGAGAGGTTCACGCCGGTACACGCACGCGCCCCTCAGTAGTGGGTCGAGCGTGCAGCGTTTGGCGCAGTCTTTCGGGCCTTGCGCGTAGCCGAAAGCCCCGAAACAACTAGCCCCACCGCCGCCACCAAGAGCCGCGTGGCGCGCCGCTGCTCGAGGACGTAGGGTTCGGCGACTCGCGAAGGAGCGCTTCATGAACACACGAAAACTCGGCGGCTTGACGGTATCGGCGCTGGGCCTGGGTTGTATGGGCATGAGTGATTTCTACGGGGGCCGCGACGACGCAGAGTCGCTCGCGACGATCCACCGCGCGCTCGAGCTCGGCGTGACGTTGCTCGACACGGCCGACATGTACGGGCCGTACACCAACGAGGAGCTGGTCGGCCGCGCGATCGCAGGCAGAGCGCGGGACAGCTTCGTCTTGGCGACGAAGTTTGGCATTGTGCGCGGCTTGCGCCCGGAGGATCGCAAGGTCGACGGCACTCCCGCGTACATCAATCAAGCGATCGACGGGAGCTTGAGGCGGCTCGGGGTGGACTACGTCGACCTGTATCAGTATCACCGCGTCGATCCGAACACGCCGATCGAGGAGACCGTAGGCGCTATGGCGGCTCTGGTGAAGGCCGGCAAAGTGCGGCACATCGGCCTGTCAGAGGTCAGCGCCAGCACGCTGCGCCGAGCGCACGCTGTCGCGCCGATCACCTCGGTGCAGTCGGAATACTCGCTGTGGACTCGCGACCCCGAGGTCGATGGCGTCTTGGAAGCGTGCCAGGAGCTCGGCATTGGCTTTCTTGCTTACAGCCCGCTCGGGCGCGGTTTTCTGACCGGTCAAATCAAGAAGCTCGAAGACTTCGAAGAGGGTGACTATCGCCGTTTCTCACCGCGCTTTCAGGGCGATAATTTTCAAAAGAACCTCGACCTGGTGGATCAAATCAGTGAGCTCGCCGAGGAGCGCGGCGTCGCTCCTGCGCAATTGGCGCTGGCCTGGGTCATGGCTAAGTCTTCGCATGTCGTGCCGATCCCGGGCACCAAGCGCAGGAAGTACTTGGAAGAGAATCTGAAAGCGCTAACGCTAACGTTGAACGCGACGGAGATCGCAAAAATCGAGCATGCTTTCCCGATCGGCGCGGCCGTGGGGATGCGCTACCCGGAACCGACGATGAGCGGCGTGGGACGCTGACGGGCAGGAAGGCGTCGTTCCGTACGGAGCGCGCACAGAACGCCGCCCGAGCTGACCGAGGACGCGCTGCGCGTGCTGTCCGCGCATGCTTTCCCGGGCAACGTGCGAGAGCTACAAAACGTGCTCGCGCGTTCGTGCTCGCGGAGGGTGCGAAGATTCAAGCGCGAGACCTCGGCGCTGCGAGAGCGCGGGCCGCGCGCCGGTTCACGGCGCGACTACAAAGCGCAAGAACGCGAGCGCATTCTCGAATCATTACCGGGCGCGCGTTGGAACGTGAGCATTGTCGCCCGGACGCTCGGTATCCCGCGAAATACGCTGTATCGGAAACTTGCGCGCTACGGAGTCTCACGATTACAGCCTTGACGTGCCTCCGAGGTGCCCGCTAGCGTTCATAGTTGGAAGATTATTGGTGATGATGACGCTTCGGCAATAGTTCCCTGCGCACGGAGCGCGCTGCAGTGCGCGGCGCGCTCAGCGCGACCCGAGTGGCCAAAGCCGTCACTCGTAAGCCTTACGCCCCATGTGAGCAATTCACGCAGATGTGCCGACGAGGGCGCGGCGTTACGACGAGCCCAATGTCGGAGGCGGAATTGCGACCAAACGTGTCGACGTGATCGCTGCCGCAAAGTTTCGTGCACAGTTACGCTAATACCCTATGCGTCCTTCGCTTTTCGTCTCCTGCTTCACTCTCACCTGCCTCGCTTTCGCCTGCACTGAGACGACCGGCTCGCCCGAAGACGGCGCCGCGGGCTCAACCACGAGCGGCGGCGCTACGTCCCACCCCGCCGCAGGCGCCGCTGGCAGCGCCGCTGGCAGCGCTGCCAGCGCTGGCAGCGCCGCGACCCGCACCGGCGAAGGCGGCTCTGCTCCGGTTGAAGCCGCCGCGGGCGCTAGCGGCGCGGACATTGGCGCGGACATTGGCGCGGCCGGCACGGGCGGTTCGGCGCCAATCGAAGCCAATGCCGGTGACGGCGGCTCAGCCCCGCTCGAAGCGGCCGCTGGCGCGAGCGAAACCGACACCTCCATTCTACCAGTCAGCGCGCAAGGGGGTGTGCTCTCTCTAGAGCTCTCACCGCTGACGCTGACGCCGACCTTCTCTCCCGCGATTCATGACTACTACGTGCGTTGCGTCGCCGGTCAGAACGATGTCACGCTGACAACCACCGACGTGAGCGGCCCCAGAAGCTCGGCGTTGAGCATGGTTCCGGATCAAGCCATCGTCGTGGGCGGCTCGTACTGGGTTCGTTGCCTTCCGCCGGATTTTCCGGTGATTACGGTCACAGAGCCGGGTACACCGACGCCAGGCTACTACCTACTGAACAGCGCGGCCTACGGCGGCGTGTTCGACTCGAACGGCGTACCCGTGTGGTACGCGCGGGGCACGATGCCAATCAACGTCGAGTCGCCCGCCCCAAACACGATCTCGTTCATGCGCAACGCCAACGCGGGCGCGGCCGCGTTCTACGAGATTCACGACCTGGCGACGAACACGGTGACCAAGGTCATGGCGCCCGACACTCCCACGGACGACCACGAAATGCGCATCCTACCCAACGGCGACTTTCTGGTGTTCACCTACCCGCTGCAGCCCGGTATCGATCTGACGGGCCTGAAGGCCTACACCAGCAGCGACACGCTCATCGGTTGCAACATCGAGGAGCTCGATCCGGCCGGCAACATCGTTTGGTCGTGGCTCGCGACCGATCACGTCGATCCAGTGCTCGAATCGCTCACCCAAATCGGTGCGCAGATCGACGGCACAGCCGGCGTGGACGCCTTTCACTGCAACGGCATTGACGTCGATTCAACGGGGAATTTATTGGTTTCCATGCGCCACACCAGCTCCGTGTTCTACATCGAACGCGCGAGCAGCAAGATCCTGTGGAAGCTCGGCGGGACCGCGTTCAACAAGGACGGCGCGACGCTCATTCAAACCGCAAACGACTCCGAGGGCACCTTCAGTCAGCAGCACGACGCGCGCTTCCAAGCGAACGGCAACATCTCGCTGTACGACGACCACGGCTTGGGTACGGGGTTCGCGCGTGGTATCGAGTACGCCCTGGACCTCGACGCAAAGACTGCCACGCCGGTGTTTCAGTTCCTCGGTTCCGGCATCGCCTTCTACGAAGGCAGCTTCCGCCGCTACGCCGACGGCGAAAGCCTGATCAGTTGGGGCTATGTCCCGAGCGATCCACGCGTGCTCACCGAGATCGACTCAGCCGGCAACGACGTATTCGACATCGCCTTCAGCGGTCCCAACGTCTCCTACCGCGGCGAAAAAGTCGCCCTCGCGCAATTCGACCTCGACCTGCTCCGCCGAAACGCAGCGCACTAGTACTAGCCCCGGCATCGCGCAGCAGCGAAGCGCGCGAGCAGCGAAGCGCGCGAGCAGCGAAGCGCGCGCGCGCCCGCTACCGGATATCGTTCCTCTTGCAGCCGAACGCGACCGCCATTTTGCCGTCGGGTGCGGCGCTCACGCGCTCGCAAGTTTGCGGGCAGAGCACGACCTTCGTCGGCATTTTCGGATCGTCGTAGTACCAGGCGCCCGTCGCGGAGAGCTTGCAGTCGTCGGCCGTGCCTACGTAGTAAAGCGTTTCGGCTTTGGCC
>DATCFJ010000676.1:0-3218 GCA_036509605.1 Polyangiaceae bacterium
AGGCCCACGCCCGCGCGATCTCCGAGCTCGAAGCGCAAATCAGCGCGGGGCTGATGCCGGCGCCGGATTGGATCGTCGTCCCGCTCGGCTCGGGCGGCACCGCGGCCGGGCTGCTTGCCGGGCTAGCACGCTCGCACCTAAGCACGCGGCTGCTCGCGGTGAGCGTTGTCGCCAATCCCATCGCGGCCGCACAAGTGCGATTCCTAGCAAGCCGCACGCTACGTCTTCGCAAAGGCCCGATCACGGACCACGCCTGGCGGCGGCGCCTCGTCGTCGACGACAGCCAAATTGGCCGCGGTTATGGTTGGTCGACGCCGACAGGGGTTCGAGCAAGCCAGGTGGCGGCAAGCGTCGGCCTAAGTCTCGACCCCACCTACACCGCCAAAGCATTCGCCAGCGCGCTCACCTTAGCGGAGGGCGCGCACGGCAGTCTCGCGCCGCCGCTACGCATCCTGTATTGGCACACATTGAGCGTCGCATCTGGAGGCCCGCTACCCACTCGCGCGCTGCCCCAAGCGCTCGAACGCTTGTTCGTCACTCGCTTAGCAAGCTCCGCCCGCTAGATGACCAATCATGATCTAATCGACGCCTACCAACTCGTGATCAATCCGATCATCCTGGGCGCCGGCAAATCCATGTTCGCCGGGCTGAAGAAGCACTTGCAGCTGAAGCTCACGAACACGCGCACGTTCAAGAACGGCAATCTCGTAGTCTCTTACGAGCGCGCCTAACCGACAGCTCGAAGACCTGCCACATCCAACTCAGTGAAGAAAATGTTCGACTCGTCATACGAAGTTGTATCTCCAAATGACGAAACCGCCGGGTCTCGCTGCGAACAGCGTGACACCGGCGGCCTCGGGCTTACGCCGTTCGTCGACTAGAACTCGAACTTGCCGAAGGCGCCGAGGTCCTTCATGGCCTCGACTAGGCGGGCGGTCATGCCCTTCTCGCCGAGGTGGAGCCAGCCACGCGGATCGATGAACTTCTTGTTCGGCTTGCTCGGGCCTTCCGGGTTGCCGAGCTGCGATTGCAGGTACGCGCTCTTCTCGTCCATGAACTTCTTGATCGGCTGCGTGAACGCCCACTGCGTGTCAGTGTCGATGTTCATCTTCACCACGCCGTAGGACACGGCCTCGGTGATCTCTTCCGGAGTCGAGCCGGAGCCGCCGTGGAACACGAAATCGAGCGGCTTGGCAGCGGTCTTGCGCTCCTTCTGCACGAAGTCTTGGGAGTCACGGAGGATCGTCGGCTTGAGCTTGACGTTGCCCGGCGCGTACACGCCGTGCGTGTTGCCGAACGACGCGGCGACTGTGAAGTTACCGACGGGACCGAGCACGTCATACGCGCGCAGGACGTCTTCCGGGCTGGTGTATAGCTTGGAGTGCTCGACGTGGGAGTTGTCCACGCCGTCTTCCTCGCCACCGGTGACGCCGAGCTCGATCTCCAGGGTCATCTTCAGCTTGGCCATGCGGGTCAGGTACTTGCGGCAGATCTCGAGGTTTTGCTCGAGGGGCTCTTCCGACAGATCCAGCATGTGCGAGCTGAACAGCGGCTCGCCGTTCTTGGCGAAGTACGCCTCACCCGCCGTGAGCACGCCGTCCACCCAGGGGAGCAGCTTTTTGGCACAGTGGTCGGTGTGCAGCACGACTGGCACGCCGTACACCTCGGCCATCGTGCGCACGTGCAGCGCGCCCGAGATGGAGCCTGCGATCGACGCTTGCTGCGCGCTGTTGTCCAAGGCCTTGCCCCCGTAAAACTGGGCTCCGCTCTGCGACAGCTGGATGAAGATCGGGGCCTTCGCCTCTTTGGCTGCCTGCAGCGCCGCATTGGCGGTGTGCGAGCCGATCACGTTCACTGCCGGCAAAGCGCACTTTGCCTCCTTGCAGTACGCGAACAGCTCCCGCATCGCAGATCCAGTGATGACTCCGGGTTTTAGCTTCATGTTTGCCATAGTGTTGTGACGCTCTGGTAGCACATTTTGAGGCGCAGGTGGAAACCTCAGGCGACGACGCAGCGCGCCGAGCGCGTGGCTCAATTCGGAAACCTGACTGTCACAGTTTGGGACGCGGCCGGCGCTACCGGCACGCCGCAAAACACGGCAAGAACGGCGGTTCAGTGCTGCAGAACTTCCAGCAAAATAGGCCGGGCCTCCGCCTCGATGCGGTCCAGCTCGTCTTCACGAAGGCCGAGCAGCGCGCGACTCTCTTCTACGGAGGCTGGCGAGATGGCACAGGCGGGAAGCGCCGTGCCGTCGGGGCCGAGCGGGCCGAGGATGTTGGCCGCGAAGCGGCCGGTCATGGAATCGGCGATGGTGATGATGGCCGCCGTGCGAGACGAGTTGCTCGTGTGCTCCAGGTGATGGCTGCCGACGAGCAGCGAGAGCTCACCAGAAAGGCCCCACAACTTGGTGACGGCTTTGGAGGCGTGCTCATGCAGCGCGTCAATCTCCGGCCAAAGATCGACGAGCGGCGGTGCCAGCGCGTCCTTCTTGCGCATCACGGACAAGATCAGCGCCGCATAGCCCACGTCGTGGAGCAAGGCGCCGAGGAACGCTTGATCCTCCGTGGCGCGCGCGTGGCGAGCCACGATGCGCGCCAGATAAGCCGACGCGGTGCCGTGGCGGCCGATGCGCGTCATGATCTCGGCGTACTGGGGCGGCGCCTTGAACACGCTCTTCTTGAGCGCAGCGTCGAACACGCTATCGCGGACCGTGCGGATCCCGAGCCGCATCACGGCGTCGGTCAGGGAGCGCACCGGACCGCGACCGGCGTGGATTGGCGAGCCCACCAAGCGCATGACTGCGCCGGCCATCATTTGGTCTCGCTCGAGCAGGCGCACCACCTGCTCGACGTTGACGTCGTCCCTTGCGGCGAGCTTGCCGATCTCGAGCGCAACCGAGGGCAGCGGCGGCGGCCGATACGTCGGATCCTCGAATGTTCGAAAGAGCTGCGCGCGCAGCGTCGTCGTCGAGGTGCCTGTCTTGAGCATCGATCCGAGAACCCAAATTAAGAGTAACGCAAACGCCTCGTGCCGGCAAAACCTTCGCAAGAATCGCGTGCGCGGCCGGCAATCCGGAGGCTCGCTACGCGCGCATACGCCGAGGAACACAGCAGCGGCAGAACATCGAGAAAATCGCCGGCCGCGAGATTGTCAGCACCGTTGCCGGGATAGCGGGCTAGCGAGGGACAACAGTTAGACAACGTTTTCCGGTCGGACAT
>DATCFJ010000677.1:0-14228 GCA_036509605.1 Polyangiaceae bacterium
GGTGGCGGATACAGCCGCGCTGATCGCCCCTCAAAAGGCCATGCGCGATGTCGAGCTCGAGCTCGCGGTCCCTGACGGTTTGGCCCCTGTGGCGATGAGCGCCGAACAACTGATGCAATTGGTCTTGAACTTGGTGCTGAATGCTGTCGATGCGCTCGACGGCGGTGGACGAGTACGCGTCATGGCGGAGCCGAGCCCGCTCGGGGTGCGGCTCGTCGTCGAGGACAATGGTCCCGGCGTTGCCGAGGCAGTTCGCGACCGGCTGTTCGAGCCGTTCGTGACGACTAAAGAAGTCGGCAAGGGTACGGGGCTCGGGCTTGCGGTGTGTCGCGGCATGGTTGAGGCAGTTGGGGGGAGCATTGGTTTGGACGCCGCGTTCAAAGGCGGTGCTCGCTTCGTCGTCGAGCTGCCCAAAGCCGACCCGTCCGCGTCGCGCTAGCTCGGCAATTTCCCTGGTAATCTCAGGCATTTCGCGAGGGTTTCCGAGTCGGCTTCGAAAAAACGTTGCCCGCGGCAGCGCGCCGCTTGTCCATACCCCGCGAAGCGGCGCAAAATGGGTCTGCACATGCGCCTAGGGATCGACTTTGGTACGACGCGAACCGTGATCGCCACGGTCGATGAAGGCCGCTATCCGATCGCTCAGTTCGAAACCGCAGCCGGCTACTCCGATTTCATTCCCGGTCTGGCCGCCAACTCGCACGGCAAGCTTGAGCTTGGTTGGGAAGCCGCGGCCCGCTTCAACCAGAATCCGGACGGCGCGCTGCGGTCGATCAAGCGCGCAGTCAGCCGTGTGTCTCCCGACGAGGTATTTGCGGAGCTCGGCTTGGCGCAGACTAGCGCGGTCGAGCTCGTGGCAGCCTATCTGACTCGCGTTCGCAGTCTGTTGGTGGAGCAGAGCAACCTCGATATTTCGCCAAACGAGACACTCGAAGCGATGGTCGCGGTGCCAGCAAACGCCAGCACGCGACAACGCTACCTGACGATCGAGGCTTTTCGCCGAGCGGGTTTCGAAGTGCTGGGCATGGTCAACGAGCCGACGGCGGCGGCGATCGAGTTTGCGCATCGCAACCTGGGCACGATCGGCAAGCGCAGTCCGAAGCGTTACGTCGTGGTGTACGACCTCGGCGGCGGAACCTTCGACACGTCTGCCGTTTCGCTCGAGCATCGTCGTTTCGAGCTGATCGCGAGCGAAGGCATCGGCGAGCTCGGCGGCGACGACTTCGATCAGCTGATTTTCGGCTTCGCGTTGGATGCAGCCAAGCTGGATGCGAGCTCGCTGAGCTACGTCGAGCGCGCACGTTTGCTCGAGCTGTGCCGCGAGGCCAAGGAAGCGCTGACCCCGGCATCCCGCAAAATGCTCATCGATCTGGGGCGGATCCTACCCGGAACCGAATCGATCACGCTCGAGCTGAGCGAGCTTTACGAGGCCACGCGCCCGCTGATCGATCGATCGCTTGCGCTGCTGGAGCGAGTATTCGAGCGCTTGGAGGCGCGTGGCATCGATCCGAACAACGCACGCGAGCTGGGTGCCGTCTACCTAGTCGGCGGCGCGACGGCCTTCCCAATGGTCGGCAAGATGCTGCGTGAGCGTTACAAGCGAAAGGTGCAGCTAGCGCCTCAACCGCACGCCGCTACCGCCGTAGGGCTAGCGATCGCGGCGGACCCGGATGCCGGGGTGTTCGTACGCGAAGCGATCACTCGTCACTTCGGCGTCTGGCGCGAGGGCGAAGCAGGTAAAGAGAAGGTCTTCGATCCGATCTTGGACAAGGGCACGGTCAGCGAGTCCGGAGACTTCATGATCGAGCGCAGCTACCGGCCCGTTCACGCGGTCGGCCATCTGCGGTTCTTGGAGTGTAGCGAGCTCGGCGGTGACGGGCGGCCGGAGGGAGATCTAACTCCTTGGGGTGATATTTATTTCCCCTATGACCCGCGCTTTCTCGGTGAAAGCAACCTGCGAGATCGCTCTACGGAGCGCTGTGAGGGCCTTTCTGAGCAGATCGTGGAGCAGTATCACTACGGCCGAGACGGCACGGTCACGGTTACGATTCAAAATCAGACTCGCGGCTATCAACGCCGCTTCGTGCTGGGCGCCTCCGGCGAGCTCGCGCCGGGTTGAGCGTCGCTTCAGCTCGGCAGCTCGTCGACCGTGACGGCGCGGTAGGCTCGCTCGCGCAGGGCGTCTAAAATCGTCGGAAGCGCGGCGATGGACGCCGGGGTGAAGTCGTCTCGCTCGGCCGCATCGTGCAAGAGCACGATTGCGCCGTCTTCCAGATTTCGGATCACGCGCTCTGCGACGCGGGTTGGCCGCGCACTCTGCAGGCCGTCCAAGCTGCGTACGCTCCAGGCAACGACCTGCACTGCGGCGCGTTCGGCCCCGCGAAAGGTGAGGTGGCTGGCGAAACCGACCGGCGGCCTGAACAGGCTCGGGGTGACGCCGCAGGCGTTGGCGATGGCGCGCTGGGTGCGCTCGATTTGGGCTAGTGCATAGCCCGAAGAACGCAGCGAAAACAGGTGATCGTGCTGGAAGCCGTGAACACCCAAGGCGTGGCCAGCGGCGTGGATTTCGCGGACTACGTCGGGGTGGGCACAGACCTTGTGCCCGAGCACGAAGAACGTCGCGCGGACGTCGTAGGCCGCGAGAATCGCGAGTACTGCGCGCGTCGTGACTGGGTGCGGGCCGTCGTCGAATGTTAGCGCGATGTTGCGCGTGCCCGGTCTACCGCGGGCACGCGCGTCTCCGTACATCCCACACTGCGGCCAGAGCACACCGAGCGTCGCATACAAGAACAAGCCCCCGAACGCGACGCTCAGCTCCAATGGGCTTGGGAAGGGTCGGTGCCAAGACAGCGCACACCAAACCAGCGCGGTTACGCTGATCAACCACAAGAGCAAACGCGCAGTCGGCACCCTAGCGCTTCCCAAGCTTGCTCTTGGCCTCGTCGTTCGAGTCGTCGAGCTCGAAGAACAGCGCGATCACCGTGGCGACCAACGGCACAACGGCAGACGAGAGCATGCCTGCGGGGCCTGCCCCCAAGTGAAACGCGCTCAGATTGAGCGAGACTTTCAGCCAATGCCGAGCGGCAAACGACAGCCCGGCTCCGCCCGCCGCGCCGACGCTGGCTTTGAGCATGGCCTCGGTCTTCGCGTCGCGTGCCCACACCGGGCGCCCTGCGACGAGGCCAACCAAGAAGCCCGCGCCCGCGCCGAGTAGCGTCAGAACGATGCCGCCCGGCGCGCTCAGACCCAGACCACGCGCCGCCCCCACGCCCAATGCGAGTCCAATCACGAGCCCTTCGGAGAGGCCAAGCAGTAAGTGGCGGAGCATGCGGGTCACCGGACTTCCTTATCGTCAATTCTCGGGCCTCGCCAAGGCATAAACCGCGACGCCGCCCGATTTCACGCGCCGGCGGCCGAGCGCGACCAGAGCCCGGCGTTCGTGTAACGTGCCCGCGGACCGTGCAGTTCACGACGCTCGCGTACGCCAAGTTCTTCGCCCTGGCATTTGTCGTCACCTGGCTGTGTGCGCGCGCGCGGCGCCTGCGGTTGTTGTTCCTTCTGCTCGCCAGCTACTTCTTCTACGCGCACTCCGGCGTGCGTTTTCTGGCGCTGATCTGGGCCTGTTCGACGGCCGACTTTCTGCTGAGCCACGCCATTGGCAGAGCGCATACCGCCGCGCGCAAGAAAGGCTGGCTCGGTCTGACCGTGGTCATGAACTTGGGCGTGCTCGCCTATTTCAAGTACGCGAACTTTGGGCTGGAGAACGCGCGCGCGGCACTCGCCGAGCTAGGCGTTACTGTGCCGCCTCTTGCGTTGTCGATCACGCTGCCCGTGGGCATTAGCTTCTTCACGTTCGAGTCCATGAGCTACGTGATCGACGTCTATCGGGGTGAGATCAAGCCGCACCAGAGCTACCTCGAGTACCTGACCTTCGTGGCGTTCTTCCCGCACTTGGTGGCGGGGCCCATCGTGCGGCCGCGAGACTTGCTGCCGCAGTTGGCCGCAGCTCCGCGCTGGGACGCCACGCAGGCCAGCAGCGCGTTGCTCATGATCGCGATCGGTCTGCTGAAGAAGCTGGCGATTGCGGACTACCTCGGGCTGAATCTGGTAGACCGAGTGTTCGACGCGCCGACGCAATATTCCGCGCTCGAATGCTATGTGGCCATCGTCGGCTACGCAGTGCAAATCTACACGGATTTCTCAGGTTACACCGACATTGCCATCGGTTCCGCGGCGCTCTTGGGCGTGCGCTTCCCGGCCAACTTTGACGCGCCTTATCAGGCGCACGACATCGTGGATTTTTGGCGACGCTGGCACATCTCGCTTTCCACCTGGCTGCGCGACTATCTGTACATCCCGCTGGGTGGGAATCGTCGCGGGCGATTCCGCACCTACGCCAATCTGATCGCCACGATGCTGCTCGGGGGTCTGTGGCACGGCCCGAAGTGGACGTTCGTGATTTGGGGTGGTCTGCATGGCGTGGCGCTAGCCCTTAACCGCGCCTTTCGTGAGCGCTTCGGAGATCGCCTGGGCAGCACGCCCGCGCGGCGCGCGCTCGGAGCCGTGGGCACTTTTCACTTCGTGCTTCTGGCGTGGGTGTTCTTTCGGGCTGAGAGCTTCCGTGCTGCGCGGGCCGTATTCGGTGAGCTGTCGACGCTAACCACGTACCACCCGAACCTCGACCGGCGCGTGCTGGGTGTGCTCGCGTTCGGGCTCGGCATCCACTTCTTGCCGCAGAAGTTGGAGAGCTGGCTGCGTGCGCGCTTCAGCGCGTTGCCAGGGGCGGTTCAGGGTTTGGCGTTGTTCGCCGTGCTTTTGCTGGTGCGGCGAATGGCGAGCGCCGAGGCGGTTCCGTTCGTATACTTCCAATTCTAGGCGAGCCGTTCTACGACTCTCCCAAGTGGGGCAAACAGAGAGCAATGACGCGATGACTGAAGTCGAGCCAGCCAGCGAAAATGCCGAACCGGTCGCTCCTCCACCGGTAGCACCTCCGAATGCACAGGAAGAGGACCGGCCGCTGAATTCAGACGGTCGCGAGCGTCCGCGCTTTCTGCTGAAGTTCCCGAACGATCCAGAGTTGCAGCGCCTGGCACGGGCGTTCGAAGCGGGGAACTACGAAGCGGTCCGCGACGGCGCGAGCAAGCTCGCCGAATCCACCGCAGATCCGATCGTCCGCGAGGCCGCGCGCGAGCTGCGGCGTCGCATCGATCCCGATCCGCTGATGAAGTATCTGCTGTGGGTGGCGGTTCTGCTGTTCGTGCTCGTCGTCTGGTACACGTACCAGGGCCAGTCTCATTGATGAGCTCGCGTGGTCTACGATTTGGGCTCCGTCTGTCGCTGCTGGTGTTGGCATTTGGCTGTGCGCCGGCGCCTCAAGGCAAAGTGCAATCGCCCCAGAGCTTTGCTGTAACCGAAGTCGGTCGCTATCTGCCGCTCGAAAACAACACCGTGTTCTCGTACGAGACATACATCGAGGACACGAACGAGCATGGCTTGGCCGTTTTCGAGATCGCGCGGCCTCGCCCAGAGCTTGCGGAGCTGAGCATCGCCGGTCAGGTGCGCAAGCGCTACTACTTCGAGCCGGGCGGCGTGCGCAGCGGTCAGGGTGGCTACCTACTCAAATCGCCGTTGTCGCTGAATTCGCAATGGACCGGTGACGACGGTCAAGTCAAAGTGACCAGCGTCAACCAAACCGTCGACGTGCCCGCAGGCAAATTCTCCGGCTGCATTCAAACCGTCGAGCAAGCCAAGCTGCCGGGCGCGACGCGCACGACAACCACGGTGTTTTGCCCCGGTGTCGGCATCACGCTGCTCCAGATCGAAGCCGAGCAGGAAGGCACGAGCGTACTGCAACGCCTCAGCCTGAAGTCCTTCGGCCGACGCTTCACCGGGATTTAGTGGGCGCCCCGGCGTTGCTTCCAACGCTCTCGGATTCGAGATAGGGATCGCTTTGTGTTTCGAGTGCTCGCACCGCTGACGGTCGCAGGTCTTCTGCTTTCGAGCTGCGGCCCGGATCATCGTCGTTGTGTGGGGGCGGTCGGGCCGCACCCCGATTTCGTTGTCGTACTCAAGCTGAGTGATCGCTCGCTGCCGCCGGACACCATGGTGAAAGTCATGTACGCGGGGTCAGGGACCGAGACCTACGATCTGGCGGCCCCGAGCGCCGATCCCGAGGTCGTGTTTTGTAGTCCCTCCACGCCGAGCTGCAGCGACCCAGTCGAGCTATCCGGCGCTGCCGGCGCAGCGGGTTCGGGCGCTGACGACGCAGCCGTGGAAGCGCTGCGCTGCGAGCTTTGGACCGGGGGCTTCGCCACCGTCAAGGTCGAGGGCACCGGTTTGAGCGACACGAGCTACCCGCTCTCGCCCGATGACAAGCTGTGCACGGTCTCGCACTGCATCGTGCTCGACAGCCCCGACGGCGGCTGAGCACCGTCAGCGCGGGTGTCGGCTCAGCGAACCGACGGCGCGCCGGTGAACAGAATGCCGGTGCCCTTCAAGGTGCCCTCCAAGAACCCGGCATTGACGTAGCTGTCGCTTAACTCTGCCGGAATGGAACGGGCGTCGGGCGCGAAGAAGACCCCGAAATTCGGCGGCGCGCCACCGCCGAGAACGCCCCACGGAATTCGGATTGCCACGGGCACCGCGAACTTCAAACCGGGCGGAGCGATCACGTAGCCTGGCGTCGTTGGATTGAATTCGGCGGGCGGAACGAGCGCATCTGACACCGTGATCAGCGTGGGCGCGCTCAATGCTCCGGGTGGAATGGTAAGCGTCAGCGGCAGAGCAAGCCGCATTCCTCTCCGTACAAAAGAAAACGAGCCGGACCCCCAAAGGGATCCGGCTCGCCGGGCGAACACTCAGTGTTCGCTACCTACTCAGAAGTCGCCGCCGCCCATGCCGCCGCCGTGCGAGTGACCGCCGCCGCCGCCGCCGGCCGCCTTCTCGTCCTTCGGACGATCGGCAACTAGAGCCTCGGTGGTGAGCATCAGGCCGGCCACGCTGGCCGCGTTCTGCAGAGCAGAGCGCACGACCTTGACCGGGTCGATCACGCCGTCGGCAACCAAGTCACCGTACTTGCCGGTGCCGGCGTTGAAGCCGAAGTTGCCCGTGCCTTCCTTGACCTTCTGCACGACGATCGAGCCTTCCTCGCCCGCGTTCGCCACGATTTGGCGGAGGGGTTCCTCGACGGCGCGACGGATGATGCGCACGCCGACCTGTTGCTCATCGCTGAGCTTCAGGTTCTCGAGCACCTTCTGAGCGCGAATCAGAGCAACGCCGCCGCCGGGGACGATGCCTTCTTCGACCGCCGCGCGGGTGGCGTGAAGGGCGTCTTCGACGCGAGCCTTCTTCTCTTTCATCTCGACCTCGGTGGCCGCGCCGACCTTGATCACGGCAACGCCGCCCACGAGCTTGGCGAGGCGCTCTTGGAGCTTCTCGCGGTCGTAGTCGCTGGTGGTGTTCTCGATCTGATTGCGGATCTCCTGCTGGCGACCCTTGATCTTGTCCTTCACGCCGGCGCCGTCGACGAGCGTAGTGTTGTCCTTGTCGATCTTGACGCGCTTGGCCTGGCCGAGATCCGTGATGGTTACGTTCTCGAGCTTGAGGCCGAGCTCTTCCGCGATCACTTGGCCGCCCGTGAGGACAGCGATGTCCTTGAGCATTTCCTTCCTGCGATCACCGAAGCCCGGCGCCTTGACGGCGGCGCAGTTCAGGGTGCCACGGAGCTTGTTCACCACGAGCGTCGCGAGGGCTTCGCCCTCGATGTCCTCGGCGATGATCAAGAGCGGCTTCTGCTGACGAGCAATCGCTTCGAGAACAGGAAGGAGGTCCTTCATGTTCGAGATCTTCTTCTCGCTGAGCAGGATGTAAGCGTCTTCGAGCGACACTTCCATGCGCTCCGGGTCAGTCACGAAGTACGGGCTGAGGTAGCCGCGGTCGAACTGCATACCTTCGACGACGTCCAGAGTGGTCTCGGCGCTCTTGGCCTCTTCCACCGTGATCACGCCCTCTTTGCCAACCTTTTCCATGGCCTCGCTGAGCAGCTTGCCGATGGTCGTGTCGCCGTTCGCGCTGACCGTGCCGATCTGCGCGATCTCGTTCGGGTCCTTGGTCGACTTGGCGCTCTTCTTGAGCTCCTCGACGATCACTTCGACGGCTTTGTCGATGCCGCGCTTGATTTCCATCGGGTTGTGGCCAGCGGCCACGAGCTTGGAACCCTCACGGAAGATCGCTTGCGCGAGCACGGTGGCGGTCGTGGTGCCGTCGCCAGCGACGTCGCTGGTCTTGGAAGCGACTTCGCGCACCATCTGCGCGCCCATGTTTTCGAACTTGTTCTCGAGCTCGATCTCTTTGGCAACGGTCACGCCGTCTTTGGTGACGGTCGGAGCGCCGAAGCTCTTGTCGATCACGACGTTGCGACCACGCGGGCCGAGGGTGACCTTGACCGCGTCAGCGAGCGCGTTCACGCCGTTGAGGATCAGGTTGCGAGCGACTTCTTGGTAAACGATTTCTTTGGCAGCCATTTTCTATATTCTCCCAATCACTTTTCGATGACGCCGAGGATGTCGTCTTCGCGCAAAATCAGAGCTTCTTCGCCGTCCAGCTTGACCTCGGTACCCGAGTACTTGCCGAACAGGACGCGGTCGCCGGGCTTGATGTCGAGAGCGCGGACCTTGCCGTCCTCGAGCACCTTGCCGTTGCCAACAGCGAGAACTTCGCCTTCGATCGGCTTCTCTTTGGCGCTGTCCGGGATGATGATCCCGCCCTTGGTCTTTTCTTCTTCTTTGACGCGTTTGACGATCACGCGGTCTTGCAGAGGTCGGATTTTCGTCGCCATGTGGATCCTCGAATCAGTTGGTTTGGGTTTCTCGAGACGTAGCGGGGGCAGCTGTTCTGACTTCGGGTAGCGGGGATTGCTCTAGCGATCCCCCCCCAGAAGTCCCGTTATCGGAGCGGGCTAAACACGCATAAGTCTATGAATCTATTGTCGTTTTCCGGTTAGCACTCAAGCGGCGCGAGTGCTAACAACGCGACCAGGAACTTAGCCAGCTGCCATAGGCTGTCAAGGTTCGGACAACGAATTAGCGCTTCTCCGCGGAATCGCCGGGCTGTCTGGGGTGAGTGCGCGGGGTGCCGTTAGCAGCCGCGCGCGTCGAGTGCTGAAGATCGACGCCGGCGCTGTACGCTTGTGTAGCTCTTTACGTCGCCCGGAAACCGAACTGCCCGTACCTTGAAGAGCAGGTGCCGGTTTTAGACGGATACCCCCGAGTCTGCAGGCTGGCGTCTCGAACGCCCACCGCAGGTGTCGCTCGGAGGTCCGCTGCGGTGCCACCCCACGAGCATGGAAGGAGCTTTGCATGAGCACCGGCATGGGCGCCCCGCATTCCGATATCGATTTGGCGAGCAATCTAGAATCGTTCTTTCAAACCTTGGTGGATGACGCGGTAAAGACGCAGCACTTCGAGGCAACCGACGCGGCGGAGTTCTACCTGGCCGGCTTGCTCGCGGACTACGCGAAGCCCGAGCGGCTCGACGCTGAGACGCTGCAGCGCCCGCTGACTCTGCTGCTCGACGAAGCCCTGCATTCGGCGGGGCGAGAGCGCTTCGAGCGCCTCCGCTCGCTCGGTGATGGCGTGCTGTACACGAGTGGCTTTTTTGCTGACCACTTGTCGACACGCGGCGTCGAGCTGCGCTACGTGCGCACACTAGGCGCACGCGCTTATGACGGTGCGGCGTCCATGCTCAGTCAAGGTGGTGACGGTAGCGGCGCGCCAGATGTGTTCCGCGAGCTTGCCGACAACTTCATGATGTTCGCGGAGGTCGTATCGAACGTCGCGGACGTGCTGCAAGCCAATGCCGCGCACAACTCCAATCGCCAAGTGGTGCGCCTGTACGAGCGCTGGGTGAAAACCGGATCGGCGCCGCTGGCCGTCGCCCTTGCTGGTAAGGGTCTAACGCCGCAACGTGGGCACGGGGGGCTCCATTGAGCTCGCGGCGTCAGCGCGAGCTCTGCCGTATCCAACGAGAGCTCGAGGCGTTCTACGGGCTCGAGCGCGCGCCGAACGTGACGCGCTTCGTGCGCGACGGCGACCTTGGCAGCCGCGAAGTCGTGCTCGTGCGCGAGAGCGAGACCGAGCTGGAAATGGCGCTCGTGCTCCCGCCCGAGTCCAAGCGGATCTCGGTCGGCGGCGCCCTGAATGACGTGTGGCTACAAGTCGCCGAAGGGGTGAGTCACTTCATTTATTTGGCCGAGCGGGCGCGGGTGTCACTGCCCGTCACAAAGCTCGAATTGGAGCTGCAAGCGGAGGTCGACAAATTCGTGCTCTCGCTCGGCTTCTCGACGGACCGCGCCGAGCGCTTGGTGCAGCGGCTATTCGACGGCCCGCGCTTCCTAGACGCCGAAGACACGGAGGATGGCGCACGCTACCGGCTTGCACACCAATTGGCGGCGCGCTTCGTCTCCCGCGCCTTCGTCGCAAACGATCGAGATCGCGCGCGCGAACGCCTCAGATCCTTCTATCGCGCCGGACAAGCAGAGAAGATTCACCTAGCCAGCGCGGCGTAGTCACGACGGCCCCGGCCTAGTTCAATTTCCGGTCCGCTGAGGGTCGCTCTCAGATGTGAGTGCGCGCGATCACGTCGGCCACGCTGGGGGAGGAATGAGACGTGAGGCCCTCGAGCATGGCGTCGGCTGGGGTTTTGCCGCTCTGAACGAGGCTCGTGAGCAGCTCGAGGTGAATGCGTTCGTCCTTGCCGTGTTCGTTGACAAACGCGCGGCGGGCCAAGCCGCCGGCCGCGATTTCCAGCACTCGTTCCGCTAGGGCCTGCATGGGGCGATCGCCGATGCGCGTGGCCAACCCGAACTGCACCAACAGCGGGCGGGCCGCGATGATCTCGCGCAGCGGCAACTCGCGCACGAAAGCTTCGGCTTCGCTCAGTGCTTGCGCGTCGTACAGGATACCCGTGAACAGCGCGGGGATGGCCGCGCCGAGACGCAGCGGGAGCGAATCACTACTGCGCACTTCGAGCGTGCTCTTCAAACGCGCTTCGGGGAACAGCGTGTTCAGGTGCAGCTTCCAGTCCCCGAACGTGGCGCGCTCGCCCTCGAAGCCGTCGTTCATGAAGTCACGGAACTTTTGGCCCGTGTTGTGGACGGCTTTGCCGTGGCGTTTGAACAGGAACATACCCGCGTCGAGCGCCCACTCGACGTAGTCTCGGTAGCCCGGCTTTTCAGCGCTGAGCAGCGCGGGGATCAGACCCGAGCGATCCGGATCCATGTTCAACCAAGTGAAACCGCGGCGGCTCTTGTAGCCGCTCAACTTGCCCTCTTCGAACGGCGAATTGGCGCCCAGCGCATTGACCAGCGGCGCGAGCTTGAGGCACACCACGAGCTTCTTCAGCGCGTCCGCCTCGCTCGAGAAATCGAAGTTGGCCTGCACGGTGGCCGTGCGGCGCATCATGTCCAGGCCGCCCGAGCCGCGCGTGGGCAGGTACTCGCGCATGATCGCGTACCGCTGCTTGGGCACCCAATCGAGATCGCTTTGCTTGGCCAAGGGATGAAAGCCCACCCCCAACCAAGTCAGGTTCATCTCCTTCGAGATCGGGCCGAGCTCCGCCAGATGCTCGTCGAGCTCGGTGCGCGTTTCGTGGATGGTCTTGACCGCGGCGCCGCTGAGCTCGAACTGTGAGCCAGGCTCCAAGGTGATGGAGTGCCGCTCGCGGTGCAGCGAGATCACCGGCCCATCGGGTGTCTCGCGCTCCTCTTTCCAGCCGCGTTTCACGAAGTCGGCGAAGATGCGGGCGACGCCGCGGGGGCCGTCGTATTCGAGCGGGGCGCCGCTTTGGCTATCGACCGCAAACTTTTCGGCCTCGGTGCCAATTCGGAACTCGGCGGCCGGCTTCTCGGCGGCCGCAAACAGCTCGAGCAAGTCGTCGCTCGTGCGCAGCAGGCGCTGGTCGTCTGATGAATCCACTGTGAGCCTAGCTGAGTGATTGTTTGGGGTCGGGGCCCCAAACTCGGGGGTGGGGCCCCGCTGAATTCTCCCCCTACGGGGATCACGGGGCGTGTACTTCAGCGGGTGCGGGGGCGATGCCCCCGATGACTAATGCCGGCCGCCGCAAGCGCAAGCGGGGGTCGGGGTCGGGGTTTTGAAAGTTACGAAGCGGGCTTACCAGCCGCTCGGACCCCGGTCGAGTTCGGTGTCAGAACGCCGGGCGGGCAACGAGGGATGTAGAGAGCCCAGGGCTTCGGCCAGGCGGCGCGTGTGTGCTTCGGTGGTCCCTGCGCCGCCGCCGATCGCTCGTGCGCCGCCCATGCTGAGGTCGACGGCGCGTTCGACCCAGCGCTCCGGCTCGGATGTCTCGTCGTTGAAGCCGCGCACGCTCGTTTCACTGCCCGCAAGTAGCACGCCCGGCGCAATGCCATGAAGCTCAAAGGCCGAACGGAAGCGCTCGAGGTACGCCAAGCCCAGATCCACCTTTGCGACCTCGAACAAGACCACGCTTGCACCGGCCTCGGCCAAGGCCTCCACTAGATCCACGGCATTGCCGCCGCTCGTGAGCTCGTCGCTCGATGTGTATTCGAGCACCGCCCAAGTCGGCAGCTCGGTGCGCGAAGCGGCCACGACCGCTGCCATCAAGCCCAAGCGCGAACCTTGACCGCGCGCGAGCAGAATCTCGCAACCCGCGGCGGCTAAGCGCGCAGCGTGCTCAGTGAGCTCGCCATGCAAGCGATCGGCGGCGACTGGGCTCACCATGTCCGAGCCGAGCACGCCGGCCACTGCGATCGGTTTCTCGCTCTCAGCCGCTGCCTCCAACGCGAGCTCGACAGCGCGTCTCGTTAGCTGCGCGGCGCGGTGTTCCATGCCGACCTCCGCCAGCGCGCGCGGCGTGGTGTCCGAGGTGAGCGCGGACAGCACGTCCACCTTGCAGTGCACCTCCGCGCGGTAGTGGTCCAAGACCTCCGCCGAACGCTCGCGCAGCATCCGGCCCAACGCACCCGGCGAATCGAGCTCGACGCCGCGCGCACGGAAGGACGCGGCCGTGTCCGAGTCGACGACCAGAGGGCGCCCGCTCTGCAACCGATGTCGGATGCGATCGAAGGTCATGACCAGCCCACGAGCGTATCACCGCCGGGGCGAGCGATCACTGGCCGCCCGCTCCTTTGGCTGGATTTTCGGGGCGCGCCGCGGCCGTCGTAGCGCTGGAAGTGGCTCCGGCGAACTTAGCCAGGACGTCCGGCAAAGCGCGGCGTACGTCGCTTTGGGTCAATGGATCTTGGGCGGCACGCTCGACCACGCTGCGTCCAGCGTCGCCACCGACGCGCAGCACGGCTTCGGCGCAGGCCACGACGGCGGCGACAAGCGCCTCGTCGTCCGCGGTTGCACGGTACAGTGCGAAGAACGTACGCAAGTCTTCGTATTCGGCGGCGGTCGCCAACTTGACGAGGGCGCGTGCCGCGTGGGCGACGTCGTCCGCTGAGTTGGCCGGATCGTTCAAGTGCTTTGCGAGCAGCGGCGCCGCGCGCACTTCATTGCTGGCGGCCAGCGCGTCCGCGAGCGGACCGACAGGCGGCGCGAGCAGCACGCCGGAGACGAAGTCGTAGTGCCGAGCCAACGCGGCCAGCATGTAGTCGGTGCCGTTCTTGCGCAGCGCGAGCAAGCGTCGTGTTTCGTCGCGCAGCTCGGGCGGAATGCGCGGGCTGCTGGACAAGTCGATCAGCGTCTTTGTGACCAACGGATCCTCGAGCTTACCAAGCTCGGAGACCAAGTAGCGCTCGGCTTCAGCCATGTCCGGTTCGAGCTGGTCCAAGGCTTGTGCGATCTGCGCCGCTAACGCACCAGGAGCCGGAGTGCCGGGCACCGGCAGCGCGCCAGTGTCCGCCGTGCACAGCCGCACTTTTGAGCCTAAATCGAGCGTCCCCGCGCTGCTGCCCATGCTGCTCAGCGACCACACTTTGCCGGTCGCATCGCACAGCACGAAGCCCGAAACCGCGGCGGCCCCCCCTACGATGTCCGCGGGCATCGCGCGCACCCAGCGCAGGGCGCCTGTCTTGGCGTCGAGCCCAAAGACGACACGGAAATAGCTGGCGGCGAACGTTCCCGCGCCGAGCGTCAGCTCACCACTCGGCGCGATCGCAGGCGCCGCGTAGATGCGGATCTTAGTGCGCGCATTGGCTTCGCTCGTGGGGCTGATCAGACCATTGCCGAGCCAGTCCGGTTTTCCCGGTAACG
>DATCFJ010000678.1:0-4497 GCA_036509605.1 Polyangiaceae bacterium
GCCCCTGTCGTGGCCGGGGATCCCGGTGACGACGACCTGCGTCGCCGCTTCGTCGAGCTGAGCCTGAGCCTGAATCAGCCGGAGCAAGCCGCGCGCCTGTTGGCTCGCGCCCTACAAACCAGCCGTGTTCTCAGCGTTCGCGCGCGCGTCGGCGTCGACGTGGGGCACGTGTATTTGAAGACGGGGGACGTGAAGCGCGCTCAGGCCGCGTTTCAACAGGTGATCGAAGCCGGCAACGACGACGTTGCCGTGCTCGAAGCGGCCAAACAGCTCTCGGATTTGTATACCGAGGCCGGTGAACGCAAGCAGCTAATCGCGGTGCTGGAGCGAGTCGTTTCGCTCGAGACCGATCGCGAGCCGCGGCAAGCAGCCGCGCGCCGACTGGCGCGCCTGTGCGATGGCGACGGCGACGGCGGTGACCCGGCGCGGGCGATCGTGGCGTGGCGTGCGCTGATCGGTTCGCCTTGGACGGACGAGGCAGTGCGACGCCTGGAGGCGCTGTACGGCGAAGCCGCGGACGACGAAGGGCTGTCGGACGTGCTCTTCGTGCGCGCGGAGCGCACTAAGGATCCCGTCGAGGCACGGCGCTTGGCCTTTCAGGCGGCGGAGCTGCGTTCGGGGCGCAATCGCGACCCCGAAGCGGCGCTGAGTGCCTGGCAAAAGCTGTCCGACCACTACGGCCCGTCGCGCGAGATCCACGAGCGAATCGTGCCCTTGCTCGAACAAGCCCAACGTTACGCCGAGCTGTCCGTCGTGCTCGAGCGAGAGGCGGAGCTCTTGGAGGGCGAAGAGCGCCTAGCGCTCTTGGTAAAGCTCGGCCAACTGCGGCTGACTCGTCTCGCAGATCCAGAGGGCGCCCTCGTTGCGTTGCGCGGCGCACTCGAGCTTGCTCCGAACGATCGCGCAGCGCGCAGTGCGACGGAAAAGTTGCTCGCGGCCGGCGACGCACGCTTGGCCGCGGCCGACGTCCTCGAGCCCTTGTTCCGCCGGGAGGAGCCGGGGACGGGCCTAGTCCGCGTGCTGGAAACGCGCGCCGAGCTCAGCACCAATCCAGAGACCGCCCTGAAGGCGTTGGACGAAGCGACGACCATCAGCGAAACGCAGCTGAATGATCCCGCTCGCGCTTTGGAATTTGCTGGGCGAGCGCTGGCCTTCGCCGTCACTCGCGCCCCCGAACAAATTGCAGATCGGCTCATGGTCGTCCGCCGTTTGGCGAGCGCGTCGGGCGACAGCGGTCGCCGCGCGGAGCTGCTCGCGCTCGCTTTGGGCACAGGCCCGCTTGATTCACCCGGTTTGCTAGAGCTCGCGAAGGCCACCGGCGAGGCACTGGCCGCGGCGGGGGACATCCCGCGTGCGGTGGAGACCTACCGGCGCGCGCTCGCCCAGGACACCTCGTCGCGCGAGCTGATGCAACGCGTTGACGAGCTCTTGACCGAACAAGGGGCGCCCGCAGAGCGCTTGGCGCTGTACACCTCGACGCTCGAGCGCGAGGTCGATCCAGCACGCCGCCGCGAGCTGTTGCATCGGGTTGCGCTTCTTCAACGACGAGAGCTGGGCGATCCGTCAGCCGCAATCGCCATCTGGCGGCGAGCGGTGGCGGAAGAGCCGCGTGATCTGGTCTTGCATCAATCGTTGGTGGATGCGCTCGCGGAAGCGGCGGACGTGGAGGGCGTGTACGACGAGCTGCAGCGCGTGCTGCCGCAGTTGGATCGGGAGCGCCGCAACGTCACCCTGCTGCGCCTGGCCGAGGTCGCCAGTCAGCGGAGTGACAGTGTGCGCGCGCTTGGCCACTACCGCGAGCTGGTGCAATCGAGCGACTTGTCGGACGACGTGCTCGAAACCATCGAGCAACTGGCGCGCGAGCAAAACGACGGAAAAACCGTGCAAAGCGTGTTGGAACGTCGTTTGGCGCACAGCAGCGAGCCCGAGCTGCGCGCCAACTTGCTCGAGCGCTTGGGCAATGCGCTCGCCTGGCAGCTCGAGGATCCGGTCAACGCGGCTCGGACCTGGCTCGAGGGTGGCAGGCTGAGTGAGTCCTTGCCCGATCACGGCGTGCGCGCACAGCGCCTGTTCACGCGCGTGCTCGATGCCGATCCGGAAAACCGTGAAGCCGCCGAGCGGCTCGTGGAGCTGGCCGCGCGTGCTGGGGATTTCGACGCGGTGCGAGGCGCTTTCGAAGTGCTCTTGCGCACTAGCGACGAACGCGAGCTGGTGAGCCTGATCTTGGGGTTGGAAGAGCAGGCCGTACAGACCGGCAATGGGCCTGGCTTCGTGGCGCTGGTCGATCTGGCGCTCGGACGTGGTCTGCAGCCTGGCCGCGCACGCCACATCCAATTAGCCAAGGCGCGTGCGCTCGCCCAGGACCCGGCGCACGCCGACCGCGCCGCGAAAATTTTCCGCACGCTGCTGGAAGCCAGCGGAGGCGAAGGCGTGGCCGACGCCGAAGCATTCACGGCCTTCTTGGCGCGCGCGGAACGCACTGGCGAGCGCGTCGACGACCATCGCTGGCTATTTCGTTTCCGCCTGGAGCACGGCTCCGACCCGGCGGGGGTGTTGATGGAGTGGGCGCACGCGGAAGAGACGCTGTTCAATAACCAGAAAGCGGCGCGCAAGCTGTACCGCCAAGTGCTGGAACGCGACCCCGAGCGGACGGACGCGCTGTCCGAGCTGGCACGCTTGCAGGCCGCGTCGGGCGACGCCAAGGGCGCGCTCGAATCGCTGCAAAGTTTGGCTGCGCGCGTAGAGCCGGAAGCGCGCGCTGCCGTCGAGCTGCGTCGCGCGTTGTTGCTGATCGGCTCGCTGGGTCGCGCCGCGGAGGCGCTGGCTCTAGTCGAACCAATCTTGGCGGTGAATCCTAGTGATGCGGAGGCGCTGCGCGTCGTGCATCATGCGCTCTCGGTGCCGGACGCACGCGCACGTGCGGCCGCGATTCTCGAACAGGTCGCAGAAAGCTCTGAAGATCCCGCGGCACGCGCGGACGTGATCGAAGCGTTGCTCGCCGTGTCCAACGACGCACCCGAGCTGGCGGCCGCCCGCAGTCGTTGGCTGATGCAACTGCTCGAGACCAAATCCGACGCACCCGAAGAGGCACTGCGCTTGGCCTTGCGTGGCGCCGAGGCCGCGCCCGCCGAGCAGCAATTGTGGGCATTCGCCGAGCAAATGGCCCGGCGCTTGGACCAGCCTGCGCCGGTCGCCGAAGCCTACGCGCGCGCCATCGAGCGCGATTTGCCGGCCGAGATCGCCGACTCGCTCGGACGCAACATGGTCGAATTCCACGAGGAGTGGTTCGACGACTCGGAGCGCGTCGTGCACTTGCTCGAACGAGTGATCGCGCTGTGCCCAGCTGCAGAGTGGGCGTTCGATCGCCTCAAGCTGTCATTCAACGCAGCAGGGCGCTGGCCCGAGCTGTTTGCTCTATATGACCAGCGTCTCGCCGAGCCGATCTCGCTGGGCGAGCGCACCGAGATCTTGCGCGAAGCGGCCATGGCCGCGCGCGACTTTGCCAGCGATCCGGAACGCGCCATCTCGTACTTCGAGAAACTCAACGCCCTTACCCCGGGCGACAGCCGCGTGGAGTCCTCGCTCGAGCGTTTGTACGAGCGGCACGGGCACCGACGACCGTTGATCGAGCTGTTGACGCTGCGCTTGAACAGCAAAAAGAGCTCCGATCCGGGTGAAACCATGGGTCGCATCGCGGCCTTGTGGCTCGACCTCGATGATCCGCTGCCGGCGCTTGGTTGGGCGGAAAAGATGCTGGAGCGGGAGTCGGACGTGCGCGACGCAGTGGCCCTGCTCGAGCGCATCGTGGCGCTGCCCACCTCCGCCGAGGTAGCCGCAGAGAGCGGGGGCTCGGTCCGCGAGCGCGCGGCGCGGAAGCTCGAAGCCCATTACCGGGCGACCGCCAGCACGCTCGATGTCGTGCGCATGTTGGAAGTCGTTGCAGAGAGCGCGCCGCGCGCCGCACGCATCGCCTTGCTCGAGGAAGTGGTCACGCTCAGCTTGGACGAGCTAGGGGATCACGCTGGCGCTTTCGAAACACTCTTGATCCTGGTGCGGCTCGAGCCCGAGCTCGAATCGCGTCGCCAGCGCTTCGCTGAGCTAGCGAGCCGCGTCGCCGGCCACGAACGCCGCGCCGACACGCTGGTCAGCGTGGCGGAACAAGAGACCGATCCGGCACTGCGCGCCGCGTTGCTTGCAGAGGCTGGCGATGCATGTCGCTTCGAGCTGAGTGACGCCCGCCACGCCATGGAGCTCTACCGTCGCGTGCTCGGGCTAGCCGCGGAGGCGCCGGCTACGGCGCTGCACGCCGCGCGCGAGCTGAGCGAGTTGCTGCGCACCGCCCAGGAACTGCCCGAGCTGACGAGTGTGCTCGAGCAGCGGGCGGAGCTTGAGACCGAGGACGCGGCGAAGCTCGAGGTGCTCGGTGAAGCCGCCGAGCTGGCGCTCACGGTGCTAGGCGACGCCAATCGCTCTGTGCGCAACTTCCAAGCGCGGCTC
>DATCFJ010000679.1:0-3909 GCA_036509605.1 Polyangiaceae bacterium
ACGCCGCCCACCTTTTCCAAGCTGCGCGACGTCGTCACCAGCCCGAGCAAAGTCGTCGCTTGGCCCAGCTTTCTGCCGGACGGCAACGCGATCGTGTTCCACGAAGGGGACGCGTTCGATACCTCGGTCTTCCAAGGCGGCCCGCTGTATGCGGACTTGCGCCTGGTCGGCACTGACGCCTCGCCGCCGAAGCAGCTCGCACAACTGAACGGCTACGACGCGAACGGAGTTTCCTACCTGCCGTACGGCGATGCGGAAGAGGGGCACCTGGACTACGAGCCGAGCGTGCTGCCAGTGCCCGTGGGCGGCTACTACTGGGTGCTGTTCACGAGCCGCCGCGCCTACGGCAACACCATCTCTCCCGACGGCACCGTCCCCCGCGGCAACGACAAGTGGGGCAAACCCCAAGGCGACGAGGTCGAGTCACCCAGCCCGCGGAAGAAGATCTGGCTCGCGCCCATCGACCTCAACTACAACGGCAAGCTCGACCCGAGCCACCCGGCGATCTACCTGCCCGGCCAAGAGTTGGAGTCTGGCAACATGCGCGCTTTCGCGGCACTCGAGCCGTGCCGCGCGAACGGTGGAAGCTGCGAGTCGGCCGCGGAGTGCTGTAACGGCTTCTGCCGTCAGACTGGCAACGACGACAATGGCCCGATCCTGCAGTGTGTGCCTCCGCCGGTGAACGCCTGTTCCAACGAGGACGAGGCCTGCGGGGTCGCCGACGACTGCTGCAACAAGCTCGACCTGTGCATCAATAAGCGCTGCGCTGCGCCGACCCCCGACGCACCGCCGCGCTAACGGCCATGTGCGCTAGTGGCGGATTCTGCCGCGGCAAAAAGCTTCGCCTCTGTTTCGGAGCCAGCAAATCTCAGCCGGAAATGCCAGTGAGAAGGAGTCGAGGGAGTACCCGAAAGCCCGCCAGACAAGGCGCACGAAATCGTCGTACCTTGGCGCCTGAGAGCAAATATGTAGCCGTAATCCCTGCCGAATTGTGATTGCAGCGGGGTCCGGGTGCGCTATTGTCGGGCCGACATTCGAACGGTTCCGGTACGGCACGACCCCTTCTCGCTTGGGCTCGCGACGACTTTCCGAGCCGCAACGAGAGGAGAAAGTGATCATGGGAAATCGTCTGTACGTCGGGAACTTGTCATTTCACTCGGATACCGAGGCCGTTCGCGCTGCCTTCACGCAATACGGCGAAGTGACTGATGTCCATATCGTGACTGATCGCGCCACTGGGCAGTCCCGAGGCTTCGCATTCGTGACGATGGGCTCGGACGAGCAAGCCCAGCGCGCAATCGAAGGCGTCAACGGCCAGATGATCGACGGTCGCCCTCTGCGCGTGAACGAAGCTGAAGAGCGTCCGCAGCGCGGCGGCGGCGGCGGCGGTGGTGGTGGTGGCGGAGATCGCGGCGGCGATCGGCGGAACCGCTGGTAGTCCGGAGTACCGACCCATTGTCACGTCCAGCAGCTGAGACCAGTGCTTCGAGCGGAACGCGTCACGCGCCAGGCGACGCGCGTCGTGCTTTGCTCGACAAGGCAGCCACAACGGCGGGCACGCTCTGGGCTCAGCGTTGGTGCGATGAGCTTCGCAAAGAGGGCCGTCCGGTAGTCGGCGGTTGGCCGGGTACGTTGCGTGAAGCCCGTGCGCAGGTGAGCGCGTACCTCGGCACTTCGCTCGGTAAACGCAAGTTGTCGTTTACCCGTGAAGAGCTCGAGCGCGCCGCCAAGACCGCGTATACCGCGGCAAAAAATAGCTGGCTCGCCAAAGTCGACCGCGAAGAGGATGAGGACGCGGACGATTTCGAGGCCGAAGGCTGAATGCTGGGCTCTCGCATCGCGCGCGAGCCTAGTGCTTTCTACTACTCCCCTCTGTAACTCAGTCTCTCGTCTCTCCGCGAAGCCGTTCTACGCAACCCTCTCCGGTGCGCGCGTAGCGCTGCACGCTCGCGCCCAAGCGCGCGCCAAGCAGCCCAGCCGAATGCCCGGAACTAAAACGAGCGAGAAGTCTTGGATGACCAGATCGCGATCTGCGATTGAGATGGAGACCTACGAACGCGCTTCGCGATACCCGAAGGGGTAGAGCCGGCAAGACCGGCGCCTGCTTTCCCTCAAGTAGCGACTGATGCAAGGCGCCACCCCGGAGCCCCACAAAAGAAAGCTCCTCCAGTCTCCCCAACGCCTACAACAAACTCCCACGCAGCATGATGCTACCCACAGTGAAGTAAATCACGAGTCCCGTCACGTCTACGAGTGTTGCGACGAACGGCGCGGACGCGCTGGCGGGATCGAATCCCAATTTACGGAGCACGAACGGGAGCACGGAGCCCGCGATCGTGCCGAACATCACTACGCCGATCAGGCTCAGAAACACCGTCTCGGCGACGCGCATGTAGTGCACGCCGTACGTAGGCCTCACGGCTTGCCACGTGACGATGCGCAAGAAGCCGATCACACCCAGCATGGTGCCCAACGCGAGGCCGACGATGACTTCGCGCCGCACGACGCGCCACCAATCCCGCAGCCGCACCTCACCTAGTGCCATCGCGCGAATCACTAGCGTGGACGCCTGTGAGCCCGAATTGCCTCCGCTGGAGATGATCAACGGTACGAATAGCGCGAGCACGACGGCCCGCGCGATCTCGTCCTCGAAGAAAGCCATCGCGGACGCCGTCAGCATCTCACCCAGGAATAGCGCCGCTAGCCAGCCGCCGCGCTTCTTGATCATGCGCGTCAGGGCGATCTGCAAATAAGGCTCTTCCAAGGCCTCCATACCGCCGAACTTCTGCGCGTCTTCGGTGGCCTCTTCTTGCACGACGTCGACGATGTCGTCGACGGTAACGATGCCCTTGATACGACCTTCGGCGTCGACCACGGGGATGGCCATCAGCGAGTTTTCGGTGAACAAACGCCCGACTTCCTCCTGGTGAACCTCCTCGCCAACGGTAACTAGCCCGGTCGCCATCACCTCCCGAACCTGCTTGTCGGACTTGGCGATGAACAGCTCGCGGAAGGAGACCACGCCCAGCAGGTGCTGCTGCTCGTCGGCCACGTACACGTAGTAGATCGTCTCCAGGTTTTCGCGCGCTTGGCGACGCAGGTAGCTGACGGCTTCGTCGACCGTCATGTCCGGGCGCACGCGAGCGAAGCGCGGGTTCATCAACCCGCCGGCTTCGTCCTCCTCGTAAGCCATCAGGGCCGTGACTTCTTTGCGCGTTGGATCGTCGAGACAGGCGATCAGCTTGTCGCGATCCTCCGTCGGCGCGCTTTGCAGAAGATCGGCGGCGTCGTCGGGCGCAAGCAAGCGCACCCAGACGCGCCGCTCCTTTTCGGGTAGCGCGTGCAGCAGCTCGGCCATGTCGCCCGCGCTCAGCCCAAGAAAAAACTCTTCAGCGTCCGAGCGTTTGAGGATGCGAAAGCCGTCCGCGCGATCAGACTTCGAAAGCACGAGCCAGGCATCACGCAGATCCGCGATGAGCAGTGCCGGTCCGGGGTATTCGCTCAGTGTGGGCGACATAATCAGGCTTGCTAACCCCCGCCCGCCCGGCACTTCCGGTTCGAGAACGGAGCTTTTGGGCGAATTACACCGCAAAAGCCCTGAGCACTAGCTATTTGTCGTGGCCAAGCCAAGGACATTGGACGAAGCTCCAGGCCAAGGTCCGGTCATGCACAGCTCTTCTTACGCTCTGGGTTTCGTCCTCGCGCTAAACGCTCTCGTGATACCTGGCTGTCACAAGGACCACGGCTCGCCCAACGCCGTGGTGGCCGCACCTGGCGCGGTGATTCCGGTAACCGCTGACGAGCGTGGCTTCACCCCCGCGGCTGTCGAAACGCAGCAAGGTTCAAAGCTCACCCTGCGCTTCACTCGGACCACGGATGCGACCTGCGCCGACAAGGTCGTCTTCCCCG
>DATCFJ010000680.1:0-6644 GCA_036509605.1 Polyangiaceae bacterium
CTCGCGCGAGTCTCAAGCCATGATTCTGGCAGCCGCCCGCACTCACGAAGGCAAGAAACCCACCCTGGCGCACTGTGACCAATCTTGAGGGAAGGCCGACGTAGATCGGCTCCCACGCGAGGGCACGAGACCGCCCCCAGCGCTCGCGCGAGTCTCAAGCCATGATTCTGGCAAGCCGCCCGCACTCACGAAGGCAAAAAACCCACCCTGATCGAGATGTGACCGTCTGTCTTCCCCATCCCGGCGGAGCGGCCGCTGCGGCCGCGAGCACGGGATTTGGGGAAGACCGTAGGCGCGGAGGCCGGCGCAGCCGGCCGAGCACCTACGAGTTGGGGCAGCCTTAGCCGGAGATCTTCTTGACCAGGTCGACGACCTTGTTCGAGTAACCCCACTCATTGTCGTACCAGGAGACGACTTTGACGAAGGTCTTGTCGAGCGCGATGCCAGCTTCGGCATCGAACACGGAAGTGCACACTTCACCCACGAAATCAGTCGAGACGACCTTCTCGTCGGTGTAGCCGAGCACGCCCTTCATCTTGCCTTCGGAGGCCGCTTTCATGGCCTTGCAGATGTCGTCGTAGCTGGCTTCCTTGTTCAGCTCCACCGTGAGGTCGACGACGGACACGTCCGACGTCGGCACGCGGAAGGCCATACCGGTGAGCTTGCCGTTCAGCTCCGGAATCACCTTGCCGACGGCCTTGGCCGCGCCAGTGGAGGACGGGATGATGTTCTCGAGGATGCCGCGACCGCCGCGCCAATCCTTCTTCGAGGGGCCGTCGACCGTCTTCTGCGTCGCCGTGGTGGCGTGCACGGTGGTCATCAGGCCGCGCTTGATGCCCCAGTTGTCGTTGATCACCTTGGCGATCGGCGCGAGACAGTTGGTGGTACAGGAAGCGTTCGAAACGATGGCCTGACCCGCGTAGCTGTCGTCGTTCACGCCCATGACGAACATGGGGGTCTCGTCCTTGGACGGCGCCGAGAAGACGACCTTCTTCGCGCCCGCGGCCAAGTGCTTCTCGCCGCCCGGCTTGTCCAGGAAGATACCGGTCGCTTCGACGACGGTGTCCGCGCCGATGGCGCCCCAGTTGAGCTTCGACGGATCGGTCTCCGCGCTGCAGCGGATCGGCTTGCCGTTGACGATGAGCTTGCCGTCAGTGACCTCGATGCTGCCCTTGAAGCGGCCGTGCACCGAGTCGTACTTCAGCATGTAAGCGAGGTACTCGACCTCGAGCAAATCGTTGATGGCGACGATCTCGACGTCGCCGCGCCCGATGGCGGCGCGGAAAACCATACGACCGATGCGGCCGAAGCCATTGATACCGACCTTGATCATTTCTTCGTTCCTTTTCGTTCTCTAGACGCCCAGAGGCTCGGGACCGCGCAGACGTAGCACTGCTCCGGTTTCGTGCCCACTTCGAGAATTTGGCGGCCCAAAATCGGCCGTTCACTCCGGGCGGAATGAGGCCCTCGGGCCTAGCTCAATGTGCCTCGACGCCCGCGCCGGCGACGAGCTGCGTTGCGAGTCGAAAAAGGGGCGCTAACCGGCGATGCTCGCCAGCACGTCCCGTGCGAGCTGCCAACTGTACCGGTCACCGTCAGCGTAGCTCGGCGCCCAACCGAGTAGGAAGCGGTAGAAGTCGACCCACGCCAGCGCGAACAGCTCGCGCCACTCACGCTCGAGCTGACCGGCGTCGGGCGGGCGCGCGCTTCGTTCCGAACCCGTGGCTGCCAGGGCGGCGCGCAGAGCCGTAAAATAGACGTCGAGGTAGCGGGGCACCCGGGACTGGCACTCGGCGGGCGAGAAACGGATCTGCGCGGCGAGCTGAGCGTCGGAGAGCTGCGGCACCTGCTCGCTATAGCAGGCTTGAGCGAATCGAACGACCCCGACGTAGCAAGTCGGACATTTGCGCAATCATCGCACCCCATCGACATCGAGCACGACCGAGTGCTTAGCGAATGCCTCGCCGAACGCATCGAGATCGAGCCATCGCCAAACGTCGCAGTGAAGAGCGTCGTCCGATAACGTCGGCTTGCGGCGCCGCTCGGCAATCTGGCGAAGTTGGCTGCGCGCGCTTGCCACCTGACCGCGAAACTCCGCCTGGCGGGGTGATCGAGACTCTAAGAGCGCAACAAAGTGTCACCTATGTCGTCGGTCCAAACTGCTGCCTATGAATCCGGTTGCATCTGCGGCGGGCGAGGGAGTTGAGGCGCTCCCCCACCTCCTGACGCGCCCTACGCCACACTCGCATCAGGTCGCTACCCCTCGCCGCACTCCGCCAGGCGGAGTCGTCCGCGCAGCACGATCACGCCGGGCGCCGCCGCGTTCGCCGATGTCACCGCCGCGGCGACGCCCGCCGTCGACATGTGGCCGATCATTCCAGCCAGCCGCGTACCGCTCAACTAACCGTTCCTATTTTGCGCCCACGCTCCTCAATTTTCTCGCGCGCTGCGGCAAGCGGACGCGGTACGACTTACTGCGCGGAAGGAGCAGCTGTACCTCCATGTCCGCAAGCCGGGTTCAGCTCACGTTGCGAAAATGAGTCCGGAGCGCGACTTGCTGACTCCTCGGTGCGGGGTCAGGTTACTTTGTCTACGCACCCTTATCGCTTACCCGAAGTCCGCGGAGGCCCCATGTCCAATTCCCGACTCTTGTTCGCCCTCATCACCCTGTGTAGCGCCTGCGGCGGCAGCAGCTTCGTGGCGAGCGGCACAGACGCGGGCGGTACCTCAGCCGAGGCCGGCGCCACGGGCTCTCACGGCGGCGACACGAGCTCGGCGGGGGCGTCCAGCGGCGGCTCTGGTGCTGAGTCGAGCGCAGGATCGAGCGGGCAGGCCGCGGGCGGAGCGGCAACAGCGGGTGCCGGTGGCTCGAGCGCCGGTGGCACCAGTGCTGGTGGCTCGAGCGCGGGGGCGGGCACCGGCGGCTCGCACGCCGGTGCGGGTGGAAGCAGCGGCGGCTCGCACGCCGGCGCGGGCGGGAGCGCAGGTGGCGGAGGCGACTGCACAACGCTAAAGGCGGACTACGCCGCCGCGCTGGAGAAGGCGCGGGCGTGCGATATGGGCTCAGTCGACCAGTGCGACAAAAGCTCGACCTTGCCCAACTTGGGTTGCGGCTGTCCGACGTTGGTCAACGCTAAGAGCGCAGCAACGACTCTCGCCAAACAGAAGTATCAGGCCTTCCAAGACGCCAAGTGCCCAGTCGGCCCGATCTGCGCGATCGCCTGCATCGCCTACGTGGGCGCGGCGTGCAGCGCGCAAACCACGGGCACTGCATTCGTATGCTCCGGCTCGAACCTCGCTACCGCGAACTAAGCCGCCGCCTGCCGCCATCTCGCTCAGGGCAGCGCGCAGGGGCGGTCCGGCAAGCCCATGACCGACGCTCGAGCTGAAAGCACACTGCGCCTCGGCGCGGTGCTGAAGGAGTACCGACCGGCCGCCGGCGCGGTGCGCAAGGTGCTCTGGATTGCGCTGTTCTGCGTGTGTGTCTCGGCAGTCCTCGTGTGCGGCGTCGTCTCTGAGGTTCTGGCGCGCGAATGGGGCGGCGTCGTGGGCCTTTCGGTGCTCGCGCTGCTGTTCTTGTCGCCAGCCGTACTCGGCGGCTACGTGCTCTTTCAAGGCCGCCGCGCGCGCGTCGCCGTGCACGAGCGCGGCTTCACCTTCCAGCGCGGCAGCAAAGACTCCACCGTGGCGTGGAGCGAAGTCGAATCGTTTATCGTGGCGACGGCCGTTCGCGTCGTGACGAAAGGCGGCGAGGTGGTGGAGCTCGGCGGCGGCATCGAAGGCATCGACGAAATCGCGCAAACCATTTGGGACCAGACGCTGAAGCTGATGCTACCGCCGCTAAAGGCCGTGCTCATGAGCGGCTCGAATGCGGAATTCAAAGGCTGGAAGCCGGGCGGCAAGTTTCTCGCGAGCTACATGGGCGCCCGCTCCGGCTTCATCGTCGACGCGCTAGGCATCACCGAGAAGGACACCGGTCGCCGCATTCTATGGAGCGCCGTGACCAGCTACGAGGTCGCCGAAGAAACCGTAGGCAGCGCGCAAACGCCGATCCGCGTCTTTCGCATTAGCGATCAAACTCAAACCTTCGCCACCCGCGCCGACCTTCTGAGCAACGCGCACGTTTTGCTGGCACTGTGCGAAGACCTCACGCCGCCAAACGCGGACTGACAGTGGAATCCGTCGCTGAAGTGAGGGCGTGCCTCTCGTGCCGCAGCTGAGTGTCTGAGGAGCGAAAAAAAAACCGCCGCTCAGTGCGCGCTACTGGCAGCCGATTTGGTTGTCGTCGATCGCTAAGTCGTCGAACCACACGACTAGGGAGCTGGGCGGCGTTTGGTAGAAGATCGTGCCGAGAGCGAGCGACGTGTAGCTCGACATTTTCGAGCCTGCGTTGCCCGTGAAGGCGAGCTCGGTGACCTCCTTGCTGTCGCTGTAGAAGTGAAAGCTCTTGGCGCTGACGTCGATGTTCCACTCGGCGCAGTGCCAAGCCGCGTCGAACGTCCAGTCGTACCCGGAGCTCGTGCAGCAGGTGTCGTCCGGGATGTTGAACAGCCATTGATGCGTGCCATCGGTCGCTTCGACGGTGTCGACGACGCGGTTTTCGGTGGTGCCTTCGAGCGACGCGAAGGTGACGTGAATCACGCCGCTGCTTGGTTTGGGCGCAGGGTCCTGCACCTTGTAGAACACGCGGCCCCAATGCTTGCTGGCCGTCGCACCAAGAGCAGCCAGGCTGAGCTGCACGCGATCCTGACCGGTGCTCTGCGAGTCGCTCTTCAACGCCATGCTTCCGGAGTGAGCCTGATCGCTGGCGAGGCCGACGCCGCCGCGCGTTGCGCCGTAGCCTTTCAATGAGGTCCAGCCGGTTGGCACCTCTCCGACCGCGCCGGACTCGAAGCCCTCGCAGAGCTTGTATTTGCAAGCAGCCGTGCCGCCACCTCCAGCCGTGCCCGCAGCGCCGCCAATGCCGCCAGCGCCTGCCTGCGCGCCGCCCGCGCCACCACCCGCCTGTGCCACCCCAGGCACGCCAGCAGTGCCCAAGCCGGCGCCGGCGTTGGCTGATCCGGACGCGCCCGCGCTCGTGCTCCCGCCTGCCGCGTGTGAACTGGAGCCGGTTTGCGAGCTGCAGCTCGAAGCTAAGACCGCCAAGCAACCGCTGATCGTCGACAACTGAAGAATCAGCCGGAATTTCATGCGCACTGTCCTTGGTTGGTGGTCCACGATTCACGGCGCGCGAAGGACATGATGCTTAAAGAGGTCAGATCCCGGCCCAGCTGGCAACCAATTCCGCCAGCCGATAAAAGTGCAGTTCCGCGAGCAGGCAATCGCGGATCGAAGCGCGCGGCGGCGGGCATCGACTGTCCCGCGCGTCACTGCGGCGCAGCGAGCCGGGCGTCGTTCAAGAATTCATCGTCCGTCAGCGATTCGAGAAACGCGACCAAGTCGGCCTTCTCCTGGTCGCTCAACCCGAGCGCATGTAGCGTCGGATCCGTATTCGGACTGCCGCTGCCGCCTTGGTCGTAGTGGTCGACGACGTCGGCGAGCGTCGCCAGCGAGCCATCGTGCATGTACGGCGCGGAGAGCGCGACGTTGCGCAGCGTGGGCACGCGGAATTTGCCGAAATCCGAGTCCTTTAGCGTCAAGCGCTGGCGACCGGGGTCCGAATCGTCAGGGCGCGTGCCGTTGTTGCGAAAGGCATTGTTGGTGAAGTTGAAACCGACGTGACAATGCGTGCATTGGCCGCGCTCGCCCTCGAAGATGTCGCGACCGCGCTGCGCAGAGTCGCTCAAAGCTCCGCTGTCGCCGCGGCGAAACCGGTCATAGGCGCTATTCCCACTCACCAGTACGCGCACGAACGAAGCGAGCGCGCGCGGCAACGTTCGCTCGGACGGCCCCTCACCATAGTTTGCTTGAAAGCGCGCCGTGATGTCCGCGTCGGCACTGAGCAGCGCGTTCACGTCGGCGAGCGTCATGTCCATCTCGAGCGGATTCTTGATCGGTCCGACCGCTTGCAGCTCGAGGCTGGGGGCCCCGCCATCCCAGAAGTAGCTGGTGTTCCAAGCCTCGTTCACCAACGCTGGTGCGTTGCGCGTTCCGGTGAGACCGTCCACGCCGAGGCTGGTCCGATTCGGATCGGAGAACGCGTGTGCCTGAACGTGACAGCTCGAGCACGAGATCAGGCCCGTGCGCGACAGCCGCGTGTCGTAGAACAGAGTGCGCCCGAGCTCCACACGCTCGAGCGTGAGCGCGTTGTCTTCAGGCTCGGGTCGCGCGGGAAAGTCAGCGGGCACATCCAGCACGTGCGCGTCATCTTGCGGCTGCTTTTCAGCGTTGCTCGAGCAGCCGACGCCGCCGCACCACAGGCCCGCAACGGCCAACAGTAGGGCAGCGAGCGGGCGGCTCATGGCACGAGCGTGAGCGCACCGTTGGCCGCGTTGTCCGCGACCCATTCGTCTGGCCCCTCGTGAGAATCCGCGCCCGTCGGATCGGCGCCGGTCGGCGCGCTGAGCAAGCGATCGACATCGAGGTGCAATTTTGGAGAGCCTACCGCGCTCGGCGTCAAGCTGAGCGCGCCGGTCACTCGAACCGCGCGATACGCCTGCTGAAAGCCGACATGCAGCGCAAAGCTCGACCAAGCACCGTTGCTC
>DATCFJ010000681.1:0-2449 GCA_036509605.1 Polyangiaceae bacterium
CAGCTCCAAGCATATTTCCAGGTGCGACGATTTCCGGCCGATTCAGGCTCGAACGGTTACTCGGGCGAGGTTCGATGGGCTCGGTTTGGCTAGCGCGCCACCTGACACTCGACGTCGACGTTGCCGTGAAGTTCATCGATGCAGCGTTTCGAGATCAGAAGGATCATCGCGGACGCTTTGCGCTCGAAGCTCAAGCCGCGGCGCGCATCAATAGTCCCCACGTCGTGAACGTGCTCGACTTCGGCGCGGAGAGCTCTGGTCGCTTGTACATCGCCATGGAGTACTTGCAAGGCGAGGACGTCGGCAAGCTACTGGACCGCAGCGGACGACTCTCGGTGGAAACTACGGCGCGTATCGTCAGCCACGCGTGTCGCGGGCTCGGGCGAGCGCATGCGCTCGGCATCGCGCATCGTGATGTGAAGCCCGAGAACCTGTTTCTGTGCGGTGAAACCGAGGACGAGGGTTTCGTGCTCAAGATCTTGGATTTCGGCGTAGCCAAGTCAGCGCAACGTCAGGGTCTGGACTTCGTTGGAACCACTGTGGGGCAGCTCGTGGGTAGCCCCGCGTACATGAGCCCAGAGCAGGCGCACGGCTCGCTCGACGTGGATTTTCGCTCGGATCTGTTCTCGCTCGCAGTGGTTGCGTACCACTGTTTGACTGGCGCGGTGCCCTTCGGCGGGGACTCGCTTGCCGAGCTTCTGATTGGAATCGTGAGCAAGGATCCGGTCCCGGTGTCTCGCCTGAGGCCCGATCTGCCGAAAGCGGTCGATGACTGGTTCGCGCGCGCCCTCGACAAGCGTCCGGCAAGCCGCTTTGCCTCTGCAAAGGACCTGGCTCAAGCGTTCCACATGGCGGTCGGCCAGTACGCTTCTTCGGCGACCGACTACGCCTCTTCGCGCAGCGTCGTTTCGCAAACGGTGCCCATTGCGAAGCCGACTGGGAGCGACACCGTGGTCAGCGTGGGCCCTGCGCCTCGCATTTCGACCTCGAGCACCGCTGACGTCTCCAACCATACCGCGTCGCCCGGGGTGGCCCTGGCGTTGGCTCAGGTTGCCGAGGTCGCCAATGTGTTGGGTGTTGCCCTGGTCGGCCCAGAAGGCGATTCGGTGGCTCACCACAGCTTGATGGGGCTGCCCTCGACCACGTTCTCGGACGTGTCTCGGCGTGTGAGTGACTCGCTGCACGCGTTCGAAAATCTCGAATCCTCGCCCAGTCAGGCGCTCGCGTTGTACTTCGAGAGCGCGACCGTGCTCCTGCGCTGGGTCGAAAATCACGCGCTGGTCGTGATTGGAACCGAACAGGTACACCCCACGGTGCTTTCGGTGAGCGTCAACGCTTCGGCGTCCAAGCTCGCGAGCATGGCCAAGCAGGCGGGCGGCGCCGCGCTGGCTTTCCGCTCGACGATCTCTTCTGTGCCGGAGCGCGAGATCCCCGAGCCGAACACGGGCGTCGTGGCGCGTCCGACGCCGACAGAGCCGGTATCCGATTCGATCATTGCTCGCCTGACGCAGCTTTACGCGAAGCCGCTGGGAGCCGTTGGGCGCTTGGCCATTCAGCAGCGGCTCAAAGGCGGCAAACCCACGTTTTTCGCATATCCAGACTTCGTACGGCGCTTGGCGGCGTTAATCGAGGACAGCACCGAGCGCGACAGCTTCGTAGACGACGCGCTCGGCTTGGTGCCTCGAGCAGACAACGCGCCGTTGCCGCCGTCGCCGCCGCCCGCGCCGTCGGCAGTCAAGTCCGGCTGGTTGCCGCTACCGCCACAGCGCTCCGGGGCGCCCGCCCCGCCTCCACGCCCGCAGCCTCCGCAGCCGCCCAGCTCAGCAGACGCGAGCCCCATCATCGAAGTTCTTCCGGCGGCGGAGCCCGCGGCGAAACCCAAGAAGTACGTCGTCTACCGCGGCAGCAAGATCGAAGTGGACGAGTAGGGGATAGAGATGGACGCGATCGTCAAAGAGTTGAAGGTTCAAGGCGTGGCGCACAGCTCCGAAGCGGGCGAAGCGCTCGACGCGGCAGGCAATTTCGATCTCGAGACGCTGTGCGCGGTGACCAGCGTCAGTGCCGTGCACCTACGCGAGATCGGTGACTTGCTGTCCGCGGGTCGACTCGAGCGCTGGTACCTCGTGACCGGGCAGCAAGCGTACTACGTCAGTGAGCGCACGGGCGCACGCTGGGTGGCTGCCGGTGAACCGGTGAAGAACGCCGAAGCGACTTCGAAGGCGCTGCATCGCGCGGCGCGCTGAGCTAGCGCACCAAAAAATTGCGCACGATCGTGGCCAGCGCCAACGATCCGGCGATGATCATCGACCAGTGCGCCGCTCTTCGATCGGCTGTGCGAAGCCTGCGCGCGGCGGGCAACCCAACCACCACGCAGGCAGCGATCGGCAGTAAAGCCGGGATGGCGACGCCTAACCTGGCGGCAGCAAGCCCCGCCAACGCCGTGCCCAAT
>DATCFJ010000682.1:0-2453 GCA_036509605.1 Polyangiaceae bacterium
CTTGGCGGGGAAGTTTCGCTCAGCGGCAACGGTACTATGTCGGCAAACGGCGCAACTTACGACGTCGCGGGCAACACCTGGAAGCCCATCGCAGACTGGCCGACGTCTGAAGCGCACGACTACGGCGTGGGCGTTTGGACAGGCGACGAATTCGTCGTTTGGAGCGGCGTGGACACAGGAAAGGTCAGCACGACCGGCCAGCGGCTCACCTTTTAGTCATTCGAGAACCAGGGCGCGCGCAACGACCGGGCTCGGGGGTAAGTACCGTCAGCTGCCGACGCCGATGCCTGGCAGCGTGCGTTCGTCTTGAATTTCGTAGGCGCCGAGGTTGTCGGTCTCCAGCACGTCGCTGACGGTCGACAGCAGCAACGCGACGTTGCACGGCTTGCGCAAGTAGCCGGCCGCGGCCCCGATGCTGCTCGAGCTCTCGCGGATGAAGTCTTCGTGGCCCGACATAAACAGGATGCGCGCTTTCGAATCGATGCTCAGGATCACGCGTTGAGTCTGCTCGCCGTTCAGGTACGGCATGTCCAAATCTAAAATCACTAGATCGGGGTAGCGCTCCGAGTTGGCGTACAACTGCGTCGCTTCCTTGCCGCCGGGCGCCTCCAGCACCGTATGCCCAGCTTGGCGAAGCAGGCGCGCGGTGCTGCGGCGCACGACCTCTTCGTCGTCCACGAGCAGGATCACCGCGGCCTCGCCGGCGTTGGGTCGAAGTTCCTTATGTCCGCTGGTAATGCGCACGGGCTGCGGATGCCCCGTGCTGGCTGGCAGATAGATGTAGAAGCTCGTCCCCTGGCCCGGTGAGCTTTCTACCTCCACCTCACCGCCGTGCATGTTCACGACTTCCCGTACCGTCGACAGGCCGAGCCCGAACCCTGCACCCTCCGGCTTGGTGGTGAAGAACGGCTCGAAGATGCGCGCGCGCGTGGTGGCGTCCATACCGCTGCCCGAGTCTTCGATGGCGATGCGCAGGCGTTGTCGTTCGTTCGAGCCGCGCGCGGGCGGCTCAAGCAGCTCAGCCCGGATGCGCAGCCTGCCGCCTTCAGGCATGGCGTCCCGTGCGTTCAAGCACAGGTTCATGATCACCTGATGCAGCTCGGCCTGATCCCCCGACACCACGAGATTCGGAGCGATGTCCTGCTCGAGCAGGATGGCGCGGTCGAACGTGTGGTGGGCGAGGCGAATCACTTCCACACACACCTGCGAGAGGTCGACCAGCGCCTGACCACGGCTGCGCCCGCGCGCAAACTTCAGAATGCCGCGTGCCAGTTCGCTGGCTTGCGTCAGCGCAGTGCGAATGTCGGCCACGCTGTCTTTCACGTCGACCGAGCCGACCGCGCGATCCGACGGCAGCCGGCCCAAAAAATCGACGCTCGCGGAGATTGCGCCGAGCATGTTGTTCAGGTCGTGGGCGACGCCCGCGCCGACGCGCCCGAGCGCCTCTAGCCGTTGGCGCTGCAGCAATTGATCCTCGATCGGATCGAAGGGTGCGAATAGGATCAAGACTCGTGGTCCGATTTGAATCTTGTCGCCGAAGACCAAAAATTGCTTTTCAACGGGGATGCCGTTGACTTGCGTGCCGTTGCGGCTGCCCATGTCCTCGATGATGTACGCGCCCTTGTGGCTGCGCGTGATGCGCGCGTGACTGCGCGACACCTCCGGATCCTCGAGCACTACCGCGGAGTCGATGGCTCGGCCGAGCACGACGTCCCCGTCGATCTTGAACTTCTGCCCGGCTTGCGGCCCCTCCATCACGATTAGCCGCGCAGGCCCACCGCTGAGGGTTCGCTCTTGCGTGATGCGTTGTCGAGGTTGCGCCAAGGCTCGTGGATTTCGCGACTTCTGCGGCTACGGGGACACTGAGCTTGTCACGTTTTGCCTAGAAAATCATGCCGGGTTCGCGTCGTGCGACGCGTGCACCGACACCCTGACGCGCAGGAAGTGCGACTCGCCCGGGCCGAGCAAGATGCGCGACGTTCCCACATTGGCGCTCTCTACGCACAACATCCGCGCCCAAGCATCCGCGCCCAAGTCCGACATTTGTGCGGCCTTCTCCGCCCACGGATTCCAGACGACGGTGGCTGCTGAATCGGCTTTCTCGATCCGAAGCGTGCGCCCTGCTTTGGGATCGCGGATCGTGCAGGCGGCTAGGCTGTCGTAGACGCGGTCGGTTTCACCCCTAAGACAGAGCTCGCTCGCGCTCTCGGTAAAGCGAGCCATGCCTTTCACCTTGTCGGCGTAGCTTGCGCCTTGCAGGCCGAGCACGCTGGCTTGCTCGACGTCCGCAACGCAGAAGTAGCTGTGTAGCGCTTCCTCAAACGAGAAAGGTTCTTCGCTCCGATTGCTGACTAGCAGCTCCAGGCCCAGCGTTTTTCCGAGCGCCACGCGCAGCCGGGCCGAGAAAGCATACGGGAATAGTGCTTCCGTCTGAGCGTCGTTGTGCAGCACCA
>DATCFJ010000683.1:0-2022 GCA_036509605.1 Polyangiaceae bacterium
CGAGCCCGACGGAATCGTGCGTGCCCATTACGATCACATCGGCGGAGAGCGAGTCGGCCACGCGGACGATCTCGTCGGTGGGATCCCCGACGACGAACTGACCAGCGACTGGCACGGTGGTCTGGCGCCGCGCCATCCGAACATGGTAATCAAGGTAGTTTCTCGCCTCCGCCTGCAGCTCGTTGGCGTGGCCGCCGCCGGGCGGTGGGCGATCGAAGAGACCGGTCTTGTAGACATGAAGAATGTTCAACTGCGCGTGCTGCCAGTTGCGCCGCGCGAGCCGCGCGGCGGCCTCGACAACACGGCTCGCGCCAGGGGAGGTGTCGACGGCGGCCAAGATTACCGCGATTTGGTCCTCTGCGGCCAGGTCAGCCGACTCGACGTCCTCGTCAGGATCCATGAATGCCAAGTTACCTCACCTGCGCAGACTTGGTGTACAAATACCGCACGTGCGACAAACTGAGTCGCTCGGGACATCGCCGAGAAATCGAGCCGCTGCCACAAGCGACGAGAGGCAATGATCTATCCGGCACTCCCGGCCGCGCGCCGGACACCGGCGCCTTCAACACGCCCCTTGGCTGCACGTGTGGCGTGGGCGCTTTGCGTTAAAAGCGACCCGCTCGGCGTTGCCCGCGCAGCTGAACGTTTCACCGATGACGGGTTGACCGCGAGCGCGATCGACCCAGAATCGCTCGCTTGCCGTGCAGGGATTTGCTGGTGGTCGCTTTGGTGTACCGAGTTCATCGTGTTCGCGCCGTTATCTCCTCCGCTATTTGACGCTCACGTTATGATAAGGAAAGCATAAATGCCAAGCGCTTTTCCTTTGTGGACCTTGCTGTCATTTCCGGCGCTGGTCCTAGCCATCGCTGTATTTCCGATGACAATCCCGCATCGCTGGGAAAAGCGCGGTTTCCAGGTTGTGGTCGTGGCGCTGTGCACACTTCCGGTAGTGATCTTCGAGTTGACTAGCGCTCGCGGCTTGCAAGTCTGGGAAGGGCTTAGAGGCTACTTGGCGTTCGTGGTCACGCTCGGCGCTCTATTTACGACTTCTGGCGGCATTCACCTCAAGGGCGACATCGAGGCGACGCCGCGGAACAATTTGCTGTTTATGCTCGTCGGCGCCTGCCTCGCCAGCATCATCGGTACGACCGGCGCGAGCATGCTCTTGATTCGACCGCTGCTGAAGACCAACCGCCAGCGCGAGCATCGGGCTCACCTCGTACCCTTCTTCATTCTTATCGTAGCCAACGCGGGCGGTCTCCTCACCCCTCTCGGCGACCCCCCACTTCTGGTCGGATATATCGAGGGAGTCCCATTTTTCTGGACGCTGCACCTGTTCCCGATCTGGCTCTTGTATGTAGGGATCTTCTTGGCTGCTTTCTACGTGACTGACCGTCGCGCGCACTCGCGAGAGACGCGCGCGGCTATCGAGGCCGACCGAGCCGAGGTCGAGCCTTTATCCGTCCTCGGCCGTAGGAATCTACTGTTTTTGCTGGCGATCGTGCCGGCCGCGCTGCTGCCGGAAGGCTTCAGGGAGGTGGCGCTGCTCGGGATCGCGCTGACCTCATTTTTCACCACTCCCAAGGCCGTGCATGAGGCAAACACTTTCAGCTTTGGGCCGATCCTCGAGGTCGCCATCATTTTTAGCGGGTTGTTCTTGTGCTTAGGTCCAATTGAAGTGAGCTTGGCGGAAGCCGCGCCGCATTTCCCGCTGCAGGGTGCTTGGCAGTTGTTTTGGGGCTCTGGCGTGCTGTCCTCGGTGCTCGATAACGCACCGACATATACGGCGTTTGCAGCGCTCGCGCGCGGCCTTGCGCACAATGGCGCGGCGCTCGTCGCGGGTGTCGACCCGATCAAGTTGGCAGCCATCAGCGCAGGCAGCGTTGTCATGGGCGCAACGACGTACATCGGCAACGGCCCAAACTTGATGGTAAAGGCCGTCGCCGAGGCAGAGCGCTATAGCGTGCCCAGCTTCTTTCGCTACTTCGTGTTCGCCTTCACGACCATGCTGCCGGCGCACCT
>DATCFJ010000684.1:0-7841 GCA_036509605.1 Polyangiaceae bacterium
GTAAGGGCGAGGGAGAGTGCGGCGCGGGTGGCGGGGTTGTTGGAGGGGGGGCGAGGCGCGGGGGCGTGAGGGCGCAACTACAGCTTCGACGTTGACGAAGCTGCAACTGGATCGCACGCACGCTCTCGGCAGCGACACCGCTCCCCAGCAGCGCCGGGCGCCTGGGCTACGGTGCTACGACAGACGCACTGCCTGTGTATGTGCCTCAGCTTACGCTGCCCGCGACAGCCCTGCCATTTCATGACAAAGTCTCACGCTATGGGGAACTGCACTCGAATCGCCGTGCTCCTGATAGTCGCTTTGGGCTCCGCCTTCGCGTGTGGCGGGGCGTCGAGCGATCGAGCTTCGGGCGCAGCTGCGGCGGGAGCGAGCTCCGGTGTTAGCGGCGGGGGCAATGGATAAACATTGCTGTGCACCACCTCCTGCCACTCAGATGGAGACTGCAAAGATCTCGCGCGACCCACCTGCGACCTCAACCAGGCGACCGCCACCAGCGCAGGCATTTGTCGCGATAGCTCGTTCACGTGCTGCTGGGGATGCAAATAGTTTCTTGTCGCAACGGACATCGAGTCGCTCACAAGGAGAATGAGAGATGAGTTCAATGCTTGCCTTGCGTTCTCGGCTGTTCGTCGCCATGGGCTTGAGCTCAGCGGCGCTCATTGCGTGCGGAGGTGACGCCGATTCGTCCAATCAAGGAGTCGGCGGCGGAAGCTCGGGGACCTCGGGCATGAGCGGGGCGGCGGGGATGGCTGCCGGTGGCGCCGCGGGAGGTAGCGCGGGAAGCGCTGGCGCCGCGGGGATGGCCGCGGGAGGTAGCTCGGGGACCGCTGGTGCCGGAGGAAACGGCGGCTTCGCTGGCTCCGAGTTTTGCCAACCCTGGCCGAGCTGCGCGACCGTTCGGCGGCCGTTCTTGGTTGGAGCGGACATGCGCTCCTCAGTGGTCGCGGAGCGCGACGATTGGGCGCATGAGCTCCCCTCGGTGCACATCGCGCACGCGCGGACGGCCGAGTTCCTCGCGGCTTCATGGCTGAAGGACGCGCTCGAGGAGCACGCCTCGATCGCCGCGTTCGCGCGCTTCACCTTGTTGCTCCTATCGGTCGGAGCTCCGCCTGAGCTCGTCATCGCGTCACAGCGAGCATCGCTCGACGAGGTCCGGCATGCCCGCGAGTGTTTCGCGCTCGCGCAGCGTTACGGGTCGCGCCACGTTGGGCCCGCTGAGCTGCAAGTCGCCGACAGTATCTCAGTCGTGACTTTGGCGGAGCTCGCCGCTCTTAACGTCGCCGAGGGTTGTGTTGGTGAAACTCTGGGCGCATTGCTGGCTGCCGAGCAGCTCACGCGGGCGAGCGATCAGGAAGTGCGGCGCGTTCTCGCTCGCGTGGTGAAAGACGAGGAGCGCCACGCGGAGCTCGCCTGGCGATTCCTGGCTTGGGCCTTGCGCCAGGGTGGCCCGCCTGTTGCGGAAGCCGCCCAGCGCGCGTTCGCTGCCGCGACCGAGGAGCTCGATCGCATGCCGACAGTCGACTACGGCGTCGACGTCGACGTCTGGCATGCCCACGGCCGAGTCACGTGTGCTGAAGCACGCACGCTCAGCCGAGCCGGGATCCGTGAGGTGATCGCGCCGTGCTTGCGAGCGCTGCTCGAACAATCGAGTGTGCGCGAATCGACTGGGGGTCCTGGCTCTAGTGACGAAGCCCGAGCTGTGCCGGGCCCCGCTACGCCTTAGCGTGACAGCGGTGTCGGTCCCCGAAAGAGTCTGTGCCACCGCCGATCGAGCGCGCGGCACAGACCTGCGCCTTGGAAGGAGGCCATGGTGGCTCGCAACATCATGTAATTCATGGCACTTCGCGGCGATTGTGGTTCCCGTCGCGATTCGACCGTGCGCGAGGGCTTGCGGCACGCGGCGTGCTCTTACGTCGGTGATGAAACCGGTTGCAGGTTCCGACGTCCGTCGTCCGAGGGCTTACGCTGTCCTCGGCGGGCTCGCGCTATTGGCCACGGTTGCCGGTTGTTCGAGCGGCTCGAGCAGCTCAAGTGAGCCGAATGGCTCTGCTGGCGCAAGCTCGGCGGGCAGCGCGGGAGAAGGGACTGGGGGCAGTGGAGCATCCGCGGGACACGGCGGAACGAACGTCGGCGCAGCCGGTCACGACCAAGGCGCAGCCGGTCACGACCAGGGCGCTGGTGGCGCGGGCGGTGTGGGCGGCTCCGTCGGCGCGGCGGGCGGCGGCGGAAAAGGTAGCGCGGGCGGGAGCGGCGCAGCGGGGGCCGGCGGCGGAAGCGCGCAGGCACCGGCGTGTCCAGCCACTCCTCCGACCGCCGCTTCGTCCTGCGCGGCAAACGGCCAAGCGTGTTTCTACGAAGATTGCGCGGGCGCCGGGCTTACCGCAGCGACGTGCGATAGGGGTTCATGGGCAGTTCAGACCGGCGCCTGCGCGGCAGGCCAATGCTTCGGCCTGCCCAGTGCGATGAGCTGCGCGGCAGGCCAGGTTTGCTCAGTCTCGGAGGGCGGGTCGATTAGCGCGATGTGCGCTCAGTCCACGTGCGGCAGCGGTCCAATCACTTGCGAGTGTGCGCACACCACGTGTGCGAACTGCTTGATCCAAGGCAGCGTCCTGCAGGGCGTCACCGTGACCTGCAACAATTGCCCGCAGGGCGGCTGTGCCTGAGCGGACGATGATCAGAGCCGACTCCATTACGGCGACTCTGCAAGCATCACGGATGGTCGCGAAGGCCCCTGCACGACTTGCCCTTTCTGTGTCGATCGCTTGTTTTGCGCAAGCGGCTGAAACCAGATGCAGAGCTCATCAGTCGCTGACGTGTCCGAGAAGCGTGCTGCCGATCAACGCGCCAGGGGCCCGGAGGCCCGGGCTGCGCGAGCGACATTGTCGCGAGAAGCTAGAGCGCACGATTGAGCTCGGAGCCCGTCCGAAGAATAAGCAACGTGGCAGGGCGTTCCTCAGGAAATTTCGCTCGATCCGGGATGAATATATTTACACTCCTCGCCGCCTGGACCAGCCGCTATCTTTCTGAGGTCCGCTCGTCCGCGGCGCGCGGCGCTCGCGTTTCACGACGCCGCGCTAGGCTCCCAAGCTTCCTGATGGCCCAAGGCATGAACATCAATCTCCTGATCGACGCAATCGTGCAGCAGACGACGGTGTTGATCGCGCAGCTCGCTACCGCCGCCGGAGCGCGCGCGTCGCTTTCGAACACTGCGAACCAAGTATTTTTGAACCTGGTGAGTGAGCTGAAGGATCAGGGGCTGGGCAACAAGTTGATCGCCGACATGTTCGGCCTGTCTCTTCGCACGTACCACAACAAGGTGCGACGGCTCTCGGAGAGCAGCACCGATCACGGTCAGTCCTTATGGAACGCGGTCCTCGGGTTCGTGCAGGAATGCGGTACCGTGAGTCGCGGTGAAGTGCTCGTGCGATTCGCGCGCGACGACAGCGGCACGGTGCGTAGCGTCCTCGGTGATTTGACCGAAAGCGGTATGATCTATCAAAAGGGCTCAGGCGACCGCACCAGCTATCGCGCGGCGAAAGCCAGCGAGTACGACGCGCCCGAGCCAGGACGAGAGACGCAGGCGCTAGCCAACCTACTCTGGATCACCATCGCCAGGCACTCGCCCATTCTACGGGAGCCGGTTATTTCAGTTGGTCCCACTGAACACCGAGGCGGTCGCTCCCGTCCTCGCGATGCTCGTGTCAGACGGCAGAGTCAGCGTCCAGCGTCCAGCGCACGGAGCCGGAGCCAGAGTACGCCTCGAACGAGTGCGTGATCCCGATCGGTGCGCCTGCGGGTTGGGAAGCGAGTGTCTTCGATCACTACCAAGCGATGGTCACCGCCCTGTGCACCAAGTTGCGCCATGCCGAGTCCACTACGAAGCGCGGTGAGTGGGTGGGCGGAAGCACGTATAGTTACGAAATTTGGCCTGCACACCCCTTCCACGACGAAGTCGTCGGCTTCTTGCAGACCACCCGCGATCGGGCCGCCGAGCTCCGCGCGCGTGTTGATGCCCACAATCTGCAGCACCCCTCGGGCGAAAGCGCGGTGCGACGCGTCGTCGCGTATGTTGGCCAGACCGTGATTGAGGCCGACGAGGCCCAGGAGTACGAACAGTGAGCCGGTTAACAATCCCTATAGCCGCGCTATTTCTTGGCCTGTGCCTGGCCGGCGCGTGCCGAAGTGCCAGCACGGTCCCTAGCGCGGGCACCGAAACCAATTGGCTCAAGACGTGCCATACTGACGCTGAGTGCGGCGCGATGCAGTGCTCTTGCGGCGTTTGCTCACACGAGTGCGCGGCAGATCGCGATTGCGCCATGGGCCGGTGCGCGGCGCCGGGCACTCCCGCGCTGACCAGCCTTTGTCAGAGCAGTGCCGCGGCCGGCCTTTGCTTGCCGGCGTGCGACGACGCGACTCCCTGTGCCACCGGGCAAATTTGCTCGAGCGGTTCGTGCGTGCCCGAGCTCAGCACCGCGGAAGGGGGCAACGCCGGAGCCACAAGCCAAAGCAGCGCGGGGGCCCCAGACGCGGCGGCCGCCGCCGGCGGTTCGCCGGGACTCATCGCGCCAGACCTCAACTGTGCTGATGCAAAACCTGGATCCTGGGTGACCATGCCAGCGCTGAGCGCACCGGTCGCCGACGACCACGACGAAGTCGTTTGGACCGGCAGCGAGATGCTCGTCGTTGAAACGGTACCGCACCCCGGGCAACAGGCGAGTGGGCGCTTCGATGCGTGTCAAAATAATTGGCAAGCCCTCGCCGAGCGCGGCGAGGAGCTGTACGCGCCCTCTTTCCAGGTCCCGGGTGGGCTCCTGTATTTCGAGACGGTACCGGTGTCGCTCGGCTGGGCGTCGCGGCTCACGCTGCTCGATTTGGCAAGCAACCAGTGGCTGCCGTTGGCCGTCGACAGCGAGCCCCCGAATCAAAAGCGTGCCGTCGTGTGGACCGGCAAAAAGTTGATCTGGTGGGGCGGTGCCTTGCAGCACCCCGACGTGGTCGGCCCGGGGCATTGGGAGGACAGGAACGATGGCGGAGTCTACGATTTCGCGGCGCACAGCTGGCAACGCATGAGCACCCGCGGCGCTCCCGCTGGGCGCACGGTCGACGGCAACGCAGTCTGGACGGGCGACAAACTCGTGGTCTGGGGCGGAGCAAGCGCGGTCGACCCGACGGCTACGACCTCGCTCGACTCCTGCTTCTATGGCGGCAGCTACGAGCCATGCCATCGTTTCGCCGATGGCGCTGTCTACGACCTAGCCAGTGACACCTGGACACCGATCAGCACCGTGGGAGCGCCGTCTGCTCGGGTGTTCCAACACATGGTCTGGACTGGCAAAGACGTGTTGGTCATTGGCGGCGCCAACTACACGGCTGCCGGGATCTGGACGGAGTTCGCCGACGCCTACCGCTACCAGATTGCGGAGGACCGCTGGTCGACGATCGCGCTTCCGCAGCAACTGTCGGACGACATCCTGGTCCGTTCCCGCGCCGCCGGCAGCCCCGACCTCTTCGAGTGGACCGGCTCGCACGCGCTCCTGAAAATCCCGGTCAACCAAATCATGCCGAGCCCCACCTACTCCTACGATCCAGTCGCGGATAGCTGGCAAGTGGTGGCCGATCCGCCGAACGGGGCGAGCTGCCCACCGGCCAAAAGCCAGGGGATCTGCCTCACACCGAACGGCACAAGGTACTTCGGGCTGTACCGGCCCACCGAGAACGCTTGGACGCTGCTCGACTACCCGGTGCGGGACGCTGCTCTGGTGGCGACGCACACGCTCTGGACCGGCTCGCAGCTGCTCGAGTGGGGCGGCTACCGACTCGGTTCCGCTCCGGACGCCGGCCCTTGTCCAGCGGGCAGCGGGTGCGACCCGAACGGCGCGCCCAGGATCTTCACCGCTGATGGCGCGGTGTTCACGCCTCCGTAATAGCCAAGATCTCGGCGAAGCCGACGCGGGCTCAAGTAACTAAGGCGAGGCAGCTCCGCCCGCGGGCTGGCAGCAGGAAGCTCCTCTGGAACACCGGCAAGACCAAAGCGTTCCCTCGCTAGAATCCTGTGAGACAGTGCGACAGCTTTTCGCGCCACCATCAACCGCGGCGCAGCTCACCTTGAACAAGGCTGGTGCAAGCCCCGCCTGCGTGCCGTCCTCAGTCGAAGAAAAGCTCGCGCAGCCGAGGCCCGGTGCGCAGCCCGCCGGGTAAGGGTAACAAGCCTCATAGGCGCGAGCGCTCACCGCAATACCGACGATCACGCTTGGACCGCAGCAACCGGCTGTCGGCAGTGCTTCGCAATCTGCGTCGGTTTCACAGCTCTTGCCCGCCGGCACGAGCCCACCTCCTCCGCCAAAACACGGAACCGGCGCGGTCACCCCGGCACCGCCACTCGATGCACCGCCACTCGATGCACCGCCACTCGATGCACCGCCACTCGATGCACCGCCACTCGACGCGCCGCCACTCGACGCGCCGCCACTCGACGCACCGCCACTCGACGCGCCGCCACCAGAGTGCGTCCCCCCCGTCGACGAAGACGACGCGGTGGTTCCTCCACAACCAACGACGGTCAAGCCGACGGCCAGAAGAACAGCACGATTCACGCAGACCATTAGGCAAGGGCTCAACGACAAGCGATCCATTTGACCTCCGAGGGTAACGAGCTCGCGGCGGGCGTCACCCGCAACCGCACTGAACTTCGTGGGCGCCGGGTGTGCAAAAGGAAGCCGTAACCCCACAGATGCAGGCGCAGCCGGACACGCCGTTGCAAGCCGCGGGCATGTCCGCGCAGCTCGGGTTGCCAGGCTGAGCGCCGCCAAAACCAGTGCACGCCGCGCGACAATATTGATTCGGACCGCACGTGGCCTGGCCGCATGTCAGGCCGCCAACGCTGCCTCCAGCACCCGCTCCGGCACCTCCGCTCACACCGCCCGATCCCGCGCTGCCGAAGTGAACCGTCACGCCACCAAAACCACCGCAGACCAGGCATGTCTCCACGATACCGCCCGCTCCTTCATCGCGCGTGCCGCCTGCGCCGCCAGCACCCCCGTGGCCAACACTGACAGTGCCTCCGCTCGAGCTACCAGCCTGACTTGCGCCGCCCGATCCCAAGCTGCTCGCGTCGCTGGCCGAGCTGCCGCAACCGAAAGCTCCGGCCGCGACGAGCACCGTCACCGCGCGCCAGCCGAGCGCGCGCTCCCAGGCTCGCGGCCATGAGAACGGAAGGCTGCCCACCGACGCGGGCGTCAAGCGCACACCAACTGGCACGAGCGGCCCTCGAGCAAACAACCTACTGGGACTTTGTCGCTGCAATACGGCGGGGGCGGCGTGCACGGATCGAATTGACAACAGTCGCTAGGGTTCATGCACTGGACGCCATTGCTGCAGCCTTGATGTGTACCAGCGCGGCACGTCCCGCCGTCCGGCTTCAGCAGGCACGCGGGAGCGTTCCCACCGCAGCACGGATTGACGCAGTACTGCGTTGCGCCGCAGGTCTGCGAGCCGCAGCTCGACGGGCCGCCTCCAGACCCAGCGCTTGCGCCTCCAGTCCCAGCACTTGCGCCCGCCGAACCTGTGCTCGCTCCCCCTGATCCCGCACCTGCGCCGCCTGCACCCGCGTGCGCGCCGCCGGCGCCGCCGCCACCGGTCGTATCAGCGGCGCCGCTGGTGTTGGAGGTGCCGCAGCCCGCGAACAGAATGCTGATGAGGGCGAAGGTCAAGGTTCGGACCATGCGTCGGCCAGAGCACAACCCATACCGTGATTCCTCCGCCGCAGAAATGTAGCCTTTTGTGGCTTGCGGGAGCGGTCCCAGCCGCATGTGCCAGCTCACAGGCCGCGCTGGTGTGCCAGT
>DATCFJ010000685.1:0-3280 GCA_036509605.1 Polyangiaceae bacterium
GGTCGTAATACATGTACTCGTAGCCGCTCGCGCTCTCTCCGCCGCCTGCCAAAGACAGCTTCGGTATCTTGTAAATGAACCACCAATCGACTGCTTTGCCTTGCTCATCAAGCGGTGAAATCGTCATGCATTGCTCCTAATTCCCCACGCTCCCCAGCCTAGGAGGAACGCCTGCAATGTGTCGAGCCGTTGCGAGCAGCAGTGATCAAAATGACCGTTGCCTACGGTTCTCGGCGTACAATGGCGCATGCTTCAGTTCATCCGCGGTTTCGAGCAGCGAGTGGACAAAGACACGCGTGACCTGATCTTTCGGGGCCTGTTTTCGTCCATCTTCCTCGGCTTGGGCAGTGAGCACCTGTTGGACGACAGCTTGCTTCAGCACTTCATGCCAGCGTGGGTTCAATATCCAATGCTCGCGTCGCGTTTGAGCGGCGTCGTTTTGTTGGTCGGCGGCCTGTCGATCCTCGCCGGCTATCGCATGAGGCTCGGTGCCCGGCTGCTCGGCGCCTTCCTGTTCATCGTCACCCTGGCGGTCCACGTTCCGGGTTGCTTCCAAGTCCCCAAAGACATCTCCATCGACTACGCCTGGCTGTGGACGGTGTTCCAACGTTCGAACCTAGTGAAGAACGTGTGCCTGTTCGGCGTCTGCGTGCACCTCACCACTGAAGCCCCCGGTCGCTTCAGCGTCGACGCCTGGCTCGCGCGTCGCGCGGCCCGCACGCAGTCTGCTCGAGGCGCGAAGCAGTAGCACATCTTCACTTGGATCGACTCGACGCCGGGTCGATGCCGCACATCGAGCCTCGGAACTTGGGTTGGTGGTCACGCGCTACGGCGCGCCCGTCAAGTTGGCTGCCGTCGGCGGGTCAGAGCTCGAGCCCGCGAAGCCTGACGCGCCCGGGCCGCCGTTGCCATCGACCGCCGAGCCGCCGCAGCCACTGGCGGCCAATAGAGTCGCCAGCCAGGGCAGCATTTCGCGCCGCCGGTCCGCGTCGGAAAATTCTGTCGCCCGGACCCTCGGTGGCTTGTGCGATGATTGGCGAACCATTTAGCACGGAGGACTCACATGCTGCTCCTTTCAGAGCGCGCAGGCGTAGGCGCGCGGCTCGCGCTCGGGCTCTTAGTCACGCTCGTCGCCGTTGTCAGCTGCGGCTCGAGCGACGCCAAAACGGCCGGTGGCGGTGGCAGCGGCAGTGGCAGCGGCGGCGCAGGCGCTGGCGCCGCGTGCTCCTCGATCACGGTGGAAGCGGACTGCACGGCGCGCGCCGATTGCCACGCGATCTCCGAACAGATCTTGTGTCCCGGGAGCGGCGCGCCATGTCCGTTCCAGTTCAAGTACTGCTCGGACACCCGCTGCGGCCCGGCGTGCAGCGCGGCCGAGCTGTGCGTGGGCAGCCAGACTGTGGGCGGGGCCGTGGGCGGCGCCCAAGCCGCTCCAACCTATGCCTGCCAGTCCAAGCCCTCAGCCTGCAGCGCTAGCGTGGATTGCGCGTGTGCCGGCACTGCCTGCGCGGCAAGTTACAACTGCCAGAGCAGCTCGCCCGGCCAAATCGAGTGCGTTCAAGCCGTTCCCTAGCGACTTTAGAAACCTTCCTGTTGTGCTTGGCCGGAACGGCACCTAGGGTCTCGCGCCATGACCGAGCGAGACTCTGAAGACGACGAACGCGCCGACCTAGACGACGAAGAAGAAGAGTCGTCACCGCCGCCGCCGAAGGCAAAAGCAAAGGCCAAGAGGGCGGCCTCGAGTAAGAACGTCAGCGCCGCAGCGAAGCCAGCCATGGTTCCGTCTTCACGCGCGCTCGCCATCGGAATCATCGCTTTGGCGGTGGGCGGTGCGGCCGGCTGGTTCGGTCAGATCCAAAAAACCAAAGCTGCGCTGCGCGCCGAAGGCGCCGCGGCCCCGGCTGGCAGCGGAGTGCCCGCAGGCCCCTGTGGCGCGTGGCAAACCAAAATCTGTTCGAGCGCGGGTGAGCAATCCGCCTCGTGCCAGCAAGCCAAGGGCGCGACTGACCTCTTGGTCTCGTCCACTTGCGAAGCCGCGCTCGGCAGCATGCCGGCAACGCTGGCCAAGCTGAAGGCTGCGCGCGCATCGTGCGACAAGCTCGTCGTCAGACTGTGCGGCGATCTCCCGCCCGGTTCCAAGACCTGCGACATGGTCAAGGAGCGCACGCCGAGCTTCCCCCGTGAACGCTGCGACTCAATGCTGCAGAGCTACGACAAAGTGATCGCCGAGCTGAAGCAGATGGATCAGCAACAGGGCGGTGGAATGGGCGGCCCCGGCGGCCCCGGCGGCCCCGGCGGCCCCGGCGGAGCACCGCGCATGCCGCCCGGCATGCCGCACATCACGACGCCGCCCGGCTCAAAGCCGTGAGCCCTGCCAGTTCGCCGCCAATTCGCCGCTAACTTAATTGGGATTTTGATGGTCACGCGCGGCGTCGTGACCGTCAAAGCCTTCGGCGTCGCGTTGCGGCGGCGCTGCTAGGCGGCGAAACGAGCGCGCCACCCGTGTCAGAAAGCCGATTCGGCGCGCCGGTTTTGCAGCAGAAACGATGCCTCCCGCGTGAGCATTCTGAGGCTTTGCCGCCCTGCGCTAGCATCTTGGGAAGTGGTAACTGCCATCCGAGACGCTGACCTGCTCGACCTGGTCGGTCTGAAGCTTCAAGCCGCGGACCGGCCTGAGGCTAGCTACCTGCTCGGAGCGGTGATCGGCGAAGGCGCTCACGGTGTGGTGTTTGCAGCGCAACGGTGCTTCGAGGCTCTGACGACGGACGTCGTGTTGAAGATCTTGCGTCCGCGTGCGGTTCGCGAGCTCGGGGCGCTCGCGGGGCCGACGATCGCGAAGGAGGTCGCGGCCCTGCGCAAGCTGTCGGAGGTCGCTCCGAAGACGCCGTACGTCGTCAGCTTTCTCGACGCTGGCACGGTGCGCATCGGCGACAGCCCGCTTGCGCTTCCGTGGATTGCGCTCGAGCATGTGGAGGGCGGCCCCGAGGGGGTCACGCTGCGAGCGCGCGTCGAGCACGCCGTTGCCAAGACCGGCCACGCCTTCGACCTAGCGCGCGCGCAGAACGCCGTGCATTGCCTCACCGCGGGCGTCTCCGCCATTCACGAGGTGGGCGTGATTCACCGAGATATCACGCCGAACAACGTGCTCGCGTGTGGCGCCGGTCGCAGCGAAGTCCTAAAGATTTCGGACTTTGGTGTCGCGCGCGTGAGCACAGCGACCACGTTTGGAGACGTGCTGCTCGGGACCCCTGGCTATTGCGCTCCGGAGCAGAGCTTTCCA
>DATCFJ010000686.1:0-8402 GCA_036509605.1 Polyangiaceae bacterium
CGGCTGCGGGCAAGGCGGCGCGCCTGACCGTCGCGCGGCTCGAGGACAACGGCCAGCTCACCGTTACCGCGAGCGGCGACACCGCGCCGGGTGCCAGAAACGCCGTGGCGGACGCGAGTGGCAATGCCTATGTGGCGGACCCGCAAGGCGCGCGGCTACTCCTGCTCAGCGCGGCCAAGCACTAGCCTCGACTCGCGCAGCCTTGGGGTTCAGAAACCCGAGGCCGGAATTTCGCCCGACTCGAGACTAGACGGCTGGCTTGCGCTCGCGCACCACACGCCGCAGTGCGAGCAACGCCAGCGGTGGCAACACGACTAGCGTTGCGACGGTTGAGCTAACCAACCCAAAAATGACCGCGATGGCCAGCGGCTTCTGCAGATCGGCGCCCGCCCCGATACCGAGCGCGAGCGGTAACAGGCCGACCAAGGTGGCGATCGTGGTCATCAGCACCGGCCGCACGCGGCGCTCTGCCGCGGCCGCGATCGCGGCCTCGGCGAGCGCTCCTGCGGCGAAGCGCTTTTCAGCTTCTTCCAGCAGTAAAACGCCGTTCTTTACCACCAAGCCCACGAGCAGCACGGCGCCCATTAGCGACGACGCATTGAGCGGGGTACCCGTTACGAGCAAGCCCAGGAAGGCTCCCACGATGGCTAGCGGCACGAGGCCGAGCACCAAGAATGCGAACCGCAAATAACGAAACTGCGCGGATAGCACCGTGAGCACCAGCAGCGCCGCGAGAGCCGCAACCAACGACAGATTGCGCAGCGTCGCGCGCTGGGCTTCGATCTGCCCGGCCAGCACGGCGCGGTAGCCTGGTGGCAGGTGCATGCTGGCCACGATACGACTCGTGTCATCGGCGACCGCGCCTAAATCTCGACCCTCGTGATCTGCGGTCACTGCGACCATCGGTTGCAAGGCTTCGTGCGTGAGCTGGGCGGAGGCCGTGGACAGCTCGGGGGTTCCGAGCGCGCGAAAGGTGAGCGTTCGGTCCTTGGCGGCGAACGGCAGATCGGGCACTTGCGCGGGGTCGAAGCGCGTTGGGTTGGGATACCTGACGCGGATGTTGATCAAGCGGTCGAAGCGGCGCATCGCTCCGACGATGCTGCCGCGCAGCGCGGTTTCGAGCTGCACGTCGAAGTCGTCCGCGCTCACGCCCAACCGAGCAAGGGTGTCCCGTGCAGCGCGAAAACGTAGCTCCGGGACTTCGTGCTCGTGGCCCGCGTAAACGTCGACCACCCCGGCGACGCGACCGAGCTGCTCGGCGAGCTGGTCACCGAGCTGGTCGAGCTTCGCGTAGTCCGGACCGAAGATCTTGACCTCGATCGGGCGTGGACTGCCGGCAAGATCGTTCAGCACGTCTTGCAGGACCTGCACGAACTCGACGCGCACTTCCGGGTACTTGCGCGCGAGGCGCGCGCGAACGTCGGCCACGACGTCTTCGTAGCTGCGTGTGCTGTGAGCTTTGAGGCGTACCATGACGTCGCCACGGTTCTGCTGTGTGGCCGCGGCTGGCCCAAGCTCGGCGCCCAAGCGACGCGAAAACGTCTGTACTTCGGCGGTCGCGCGGAGCTCAGCTTCGATGCCGCGCGCGAACGCATCGGTTGTCTCGAGCGAGGTGCCGGCCGGCAAGAAGTAGTCGAGCACGAACGCGCCTTCGTCCATCGTCGGCAAGAAGCCGCGCGCCAAATGCGGGAAGATCAGGACCCCGAGCAGCAGGTTTGCTGCGACCAGGGCCACGGCGATCAGCGGTCTTCGCAGAACTGCGCGAGTGACTCGCTCGTAAAAGCGCTGAAAGCGAGGATCGCGCGGCGCCTTGGCGCGGACGGCGCGCCCGACGCCGGAGAGCGGGATCAGAGTCAGAGCGACGAGCAGCGAAATCAGCACCGCCGAAGTCAGAGTGAACGCCAAGGCGCGAAAGAAGTCGCCCACGATCCCATCCAGGAAGGAGAGCGGAATCAGCACCACGACCGTGGTGAGCGTGGTGCCGATCACGGCTGGAGCCAGCTCGGCGGTTCCCAGCGCTGCGGCCTCACGCGGGTCCGTCCCTTGATCGCGATGATGCGCGATGGCTTCCACGATCACGATCGCGTCGTCCACGACCAGGCCTATCGCGACTGCCATGCCGCCGAGCGACATCAGATTCAACGTCTGATGCGCGAGCTTCATGCACACGAAGGTGACCGCGAGCGTCAAAGGTACGGCCAAAGCCGCCTGAAAGCCGGCCCGCAGATCGCGCAGGAATAACGCGATTACGAGCGCGCACAGCAGGATGCCGACGAGGATGGCATCGCGCACACTGCTCATCGCATCGCGCACCAAGCTCGCTTGGTCGTAGACCGGTTCGACCACGGCTCCCGCGGGCAGGCTCGCCTTCAAGGCCAGGACGGCCTTGACTGCGCTGTCCACGACGTCCGGCGTGCTGGCTCCCGGCAGCCGCGCAACGCTGATCGCGACCGTGTTTCCGTGCGGCCCGCCGACGCGTACGGTGCGATCCTCGGCGCCTTCCACGACCTCGGCCACGGCGCTCAGCGGAATGACGCCGCCCGTGGCGGACGTCGCAATCGGCATATCTCGAAGCTCTGCCAGCGTGCGCGGCTGAGCATCCCCGAGCACGGTCACGAGTTGCTGCCCGTTCTGCACCCGACCGACCGCGTGCAGGCTCAAGCTGCTACGAAGCTTACTGGCCACGTCATCGGGATTCAACTTGAGCGTCAGCGCCGCGCGCGGGTCGAGCACCACTTCGTACTCACGCACGTCACCGCCGACGACTTCGATGCGACCCACCCCGGGTACGTTGGCTAGTACGGGCCGAACCACGAATTCGGCCAGCTCCTGCAGATCACGCGGATCGAGCGCGCCCGCCACGTTGAACGTGACTACCGGAAACGAGCCAGTCGTGACCTTCTCCACGACGATTTCGGCATCTGCCGGCAAGACGCCGCGCGTTTCGGCCACCTTGGATTCAACCATCGAAAGGGCGCGCCACATGTCCGTGCTTGGCGAGAATTGCAGGGCTATTTCCGTGGCACCGCGGATGGTCTTGGAGCGAATGCGCTCGAGCCCCAAGGTCGATGTCAACGCCTGTTCGAGCGGCCTTGTCACCTGCGTGAGAAACACGTCGGGCGGCGCGCCGCCCGTTCGCGCCACGACCACGACGCGCGGAAATTCAATCTCGGGATAGATACCGCTCGGCATCTCGTACGCGCAGGCAACGCCGAGGACGACCAACAGACCCGTCGTCAACCAAACGACGACTGCGTAGCGCCGGAGCAGGCCAAGTAGCTTCACGGCGCCTCGACTAGCGGCGTGCCGGTCTCCAGTCCGAGCACGTGATCGATGGCGACCTTTTCGTCAGGGGCGAGGCCGGACACCACCTCGAACCGGTGGTCGTCGCGGTAGCCGACCTGCACGGCTCTGACGCTCGCGCCCCTTTCTGTACACACCACGACTTCCGCGCCGTCCGCGACTGCGCCTCGCAAGGCCAGGGCGGGAACCAAGAGCACGGAATCACGATGCGCGGTGACGATCGTCACGCGGCCCTGTGCGCCCATCGGTACCGATGGCGGAGTGTCGGTCAGACTGACGCGCACGAAGCCGAGGCCCGTCGTCGGATCGAGCGCACTAGACACCGCCCGGATCGAACCTGCCAGCGGAGGTGTTCCCGGCGCGAGCTGCACCAGCGCGGGGCGACCGCTTGTGACCCGCGCCAAGTCGCGCTCGGTGATGTCGGCGACCAGCTCCGCTCCGGACGACGCGGCGACCTGCGCGATGGGCGTGGCGGCCGTGCCGTCGACGATTGCCCCGGCTCCGCGCCAAACGCGCGTCACGACTCCGCCGAACGCCGCGCGCACTTGCACGCGGCCCAACGTGCGCCGCGCCAGATCCAGCGCGGCCACGCCAGCCAGGACCGATTGTTTTTCGGTCTCGGCCTTGGCCGACGCGTCGTCCAATTCTTGGCGTGCCGCGATGCCGCGGGTCACCAGAGCTTGCGTTCGCTCGAGCGTCGCGCCGGCGTTGAGCGCCGCGGCGCGGGCTTGTGCGAGCGAGGCTTCGGCCTGTCGCACGGCGTCGCGCGAAGCCAAGTCATCGACGCTGGCCACGACGTCGCCGGCCTTCACGCGCTGCCCCTCGTGCACCAGGACCTCGTCGATGCGGCCGGCCACCTGCGACGCCAAAGGCAGATCGCCGCCTGGAGGTGGCTCGAGGTGGCCTCTGAGCTCGAGTGTCTCGTCGATGGCTTGGCGCAGCGGCTTCACGCAGCGCACCGTGACTTTCAGCTCCGGTTCGGCCAGAGCGGGGTGCTGACACGCCAAGCACAAGAATGGCACGACGAGTAACGCTCGCTCGAAACTCATTGCACACCGAGCGCGCGTTCGACGTCGATCCAGGCGTTGGCGCGGGCGCCTTGACTCTCTATCAACGTCAGCTCGGCGTCGATCCGCGCGCGCTCGGCGTCGAGCACAGAAACCAGCGGCGCGCGTCCGAGGGCGTACGACTCTTCGGTGGCCCGAGCTGCTGCGGCGGCCGCAGGGAGCACACCGAAAGCGAGCGTCTGGGCTTGCTGAGTGAGCGCGCCGAAGGTTCTGTAGGCGACAATCAATTCCGAGCTCAGACGGATTCGCTCCGCTTGAAACTGCGAGCGGGCTGCCACGGCCTTGCGCTCTTCGCGTTCGATCAGCGGGCCGCGCTGGTTCAACAGCGGGACCTCGAAGCCCAGCTGCGCGCGGTAGTTATTGAGCCCGGGCAGCGTCGGATCGTCGAAATCAGCGCCCAGATCGAGCGTCATTAGCGGGCGAACTTGAGCTCGCTCGCTGCTCGCCCGCGCTTCACTGGCGCGCGCTTCGGCGGCGGCCCGCTGCACGCTCGGGTTCTTGCCCACTCGCGGCCAGAGCTCGCTCAGCTTGGGCACGTCGCGGGGGACCTCGGGATCTCCCGAGACACGCACTGGGTCGTCGAAGCCCACTCCAATCCAGATCGCGAGCTCGGCGGAGGCCGCTTCGACCAAATCGGCGGCGGCCCGCGCGTCCACGTCGGCGCGCAAGCGTTCGGCGTGTGCGCGCAGGCCCTCGAGCTCGGGTGCGGAGCCGAGCTCGACTCGTCCTTCGACGGCTGAATCGAGGTTGCGAGAGATGGTCGCGGCATCCAAGCGGGTGAGGGCTGTGCGCTCGGCGAGCCACAGCCCGACGAAGGCGTGGCCGGTCGCCGCCCGCACTTCGCTCAGCGAGACCTGCGTGTCGAGCTCGGCGACGGCGTATTCAGCGCGCCCCGCGTCCAGGGCAGCGCCGCGCTGACCCAAAATCAGCAGCGGCAGTGACGCGCCCAGTGACAGCCGCGCGGTTTGCGTCGAGGTGCCGGCGCTGAGCGTCGGGTTCGGGTACAAGCCGCCGCTGCGTGAGTCGGCTTCAGCGACGCCCTGCGTGGCGCGGGCGACGGCCACGTTCGGAGCGCGCTCTCTGGAGAGAGCGAGGGCCTGCGTGTAAGACACTCGGGATTGCGCGCCAGCCGGCGCGGCCCCGGCCAGAACGCTCAAGGCGCATAAGCCGAATGCAAAACGAAGGACCGCCATGCGGCGCACTGTAGCCTGGGGTCTTTCGGCCCGTGTTACGCCTCGTAGCCGGCGCGCGCACTTCTCCGGAAAACACAAAATCTTCAATGCGCCGGCGGCTTTACGGGACCTTGCGCCGGCCCGTGACTAGGGCATGTCAGCGTAGCTGAGCCGCGGACGTGAGACGCTTTGGGCGCTCTCGTGGCGGATCCTGCTGTTGATGGCTCTCGCGGCGACGTCTGCCAGGGCCATGACCGTCCACTGCGGATTGACGACGATGGTGCTCGGAAACAGCGAAGCGTCCGCGACCATCAGGTTTTCGACGCCATGCACGCGAAAGTCCGGACGCACGGCGCCGCGCGTCGGGTCGGCATCGATGCGCAGGCCGCCCTGCGGGTGAGCGGACATCATCGTCAGCCGGTCCGGCGCGGCGGCGATTCGAGTCACCTTCTCGAGCAACGCTCGTGGGTTCTGCTGCTCGCCGGGGTAGAAGACGTCAGACGAATCAGACAACGTTCGCACGCCGCTCACGCCAACCCGAGCCGCGCCTGCGCGCAGGTAGCTGCGCACGAGCAGCCCGAGTGACTCGCGGATCACGCCCAATTCGCCGTCGCCGATGACGTAGCTCACTCGTCCGTCCGCAGACACGCTGCCCGTCTGCGGTGAGCCGATGGTCGACACGGCCATGCCTAACCGCCTGTAACGAGTCATCCACTCCCGATGCACCGTGCCCATACCGGGCGCGACGGTCGCCATCAACGCGGGCGGCAGGAACGCGTTCTCCAGCACGAACGATTCATCCGACGGCTTCGACGCGATGTAGTGGATCTGGATCCCGGTATCGCCCGGACGCGCTGGCTGCTCAGGCCATTCAGCGACGACCGAGGTTCCGTAGTTGAAGCCCAGGCCTTTTCCGACCTGGTTCGCGCACGGCAACCGAGACAGGCCGTCATCGAGCTGCATCGACCTCCGCAACAGTTGCGGGCTGCCGATTGCGCCCGCAGCAAGCACGACGTGATCGACCGGCACCATGGGCGCCTTGGGATCGCGCGCGAGCCGGATGCCAATGATGCGCGTCTGCCCCGTGCGCGGGTCGCGCGACGAAACCAGGGAGTCGACGGCGGTATTGGCATGAACGCGGGCGTTCAGCGCGCGAGCGTCTTTGAGGTACGTTTGATCTACCGAGAGCTTGTGGCCGAAATGGCAGCCGTAATTGCACAGGCCGCAGGCCAAACAGCGGTCCCCGCGTTGCTGCGCATCCCGGTGCGGGTTCTGGGCGTGTTGGCGTCGGCTCATGGCGGCATTGCTGAGGGGAACCTCGAACAAGAGGTCTTCGTTCGCGCAGCTATTTTCGGCGCGCCACAGGTGCCCAAGATCGCTCAGCAGGTCTTCCTCCGGCGGCTCGAGCCGTAAACGCTTCTCGACTGCGTCCAAGCCGGCGCTGAGCTCGCCGGAATCGATACCCGAGCGCTGCCAGGCTTGCATGGTGCTGCGCCGCGGCTTGACCGACATCCCCGAAGTGAGGGCTGTCCCGCCGCCGACGAGCCTGCCTGCCAACACCTGCAGGTCGAGGTTCTTCGAGAACGACATCAAACCGTCGCGATAGAGCAGGGCCATGCCCGACAGCGTGTCGAGCGGATACTCTTGTGCCGTGAAGGACGGTCCGGCCTCAAATACGGCGACATCACAGCTGGCCGCGAGACGCGCGGCAACGACCGCGCCACCCGCGCCGGAGCCGATGATCGCCACGCGCGGCCGGCCATCGTTGGCGAACAGCTGCCCCGCGGGCGTGGTGCTGCCTTCGCGATGTTTGGCCACGATTTGAGCTACTGGCACGCGCACTGGTGGCGCAACCAATTCGGGCGCGGCTTCCAGGATGTGCTCACGCTTCCAGATCGGGACGTAGCCGGTGACCGCGCCGCTATCTGGGTTACTGTAGTAAACGAGTACGCTCAGCTGGCGTAGCGAGCGCAGCAAGTCTCGACCCGTGGGCAATGGTTTGCCGGCGCGCCGATTGAGCAGCTCGAGAGCTCGGCCCAAGCGCGTGCTGTCTGGCTCACACAGATCGCGCAGCAGGACATCTCGCTCTGCTTCGGTCAGCGATTGCGGGCCGCAGCGGAAACGCACGATCACGTAAGCGTGAACGACATTCAGCAGCAGGCGAAGCGGGGTGGCTGACTCTGGGTCCGCGAGCGCTTGCAGGAAGCCGTCGCAGCGCTCTACCGCCAAGTCGAGGAGCGCCTCCTCGGACCCCGGCGCAATGCCGACGAAGCTCTGAATCAGCGTCCGAACCACGGCGCGCTGGCGCGGATTGAGAGGCCGGCCGGAAGCACGATGAACAGACATCAGGCCGCTTCGACCTTCAACTGCGAAAGCTCGCTGAACGCGCGTCGCGACGCGACCTGCTGAGCGGGCCGCATGTATCCGTAAAATAGCGCGTTGAGCGCGACGAGCCTGAACAATAAATAATACTCCGGAACGCCCAGGCCGATGAACAGCGCGAGCCCGAACACCAGCGAGCCGAAACCAAACCAGGTGCGCCATATGCGCATCAGCCGGCCCGCGTGTCGCCTATAGATGGCGGCAGTAGTGTCCGAGCGCGCCGGATACTTCGAGTACGCAAGATCCGTGTACGGATCGAAGCTAGCCAGAAAGGCGAACTGTCGCTGACTGAAGTAGAGGTAGAGCCTCCACACTGCACGCTCGATGGTCCCGTAGCGCGCTAAGTCCGCGTTGTAGCGAGCCAAGGCGGTCTCGCGATCCTCCCCGTCCTTGTAGGTGGGGTGCGTGAGGCGGACGAACACATTCTTGTAGTGCTCGAAGGCGGTGGTCTGGAACGAGCTGGTGACCGTCACCACGC
>DATCFJ010000687.1:0-18619 GCA_036509605.1 Polyangiaceae bacterium
TAGTGCTCTTTGGAAATCGCGCTCGCGGCGTCTCTGCGCTCACCGTGACTCTGATGGGAGCGCTCATCGGAGCCATTTCATTCTCGGGCTCGCTCATCGCCTGGGCGAAGCTGAACGGGGTCCTGAAAAAGCCGACACGGATCCCAGGACAGCAAATTTTGAACGGCGTCGTCTTGCTCGCGACTCTCACCGTTGGCGGCTACCTGGTTTTCGCCTCCAACGGGGGCCAGGTGGCGATGGCCGATGCGGCGCGATGGATCGCGCTGTTCCTTGGCGGCGCGCTCATCCTGGGCGTCTTGATGACGCTCCCCATTGGCGGCGCCGACATGCCTGTCGTGATCTCGGTGTACAATGCCTGCACTGGGCTCGCGGTCGGTCTGGAAGGCTTCGTCCTCGGCAACCCTGCGTTGATGATTGCAGGCATGGTCGTAGGAGCAGCCGGCACGCTGCTCACCCTGCTCATGGCCAAAGCCATGAATCGCAGTGTCGCGAGCGTGCTCTTCAGCCGGTTCGGCCCGTCGAGCTCGAAGAAGACGAAAGGAGCTCCCAGCGGGAGCCTAAAGCCCGTAGCAGCCTCCGATGCGGGGATCTTCATGCGCTACGCGAGCTCGGTCATCATCGTCCCCGGCTACGGCTTGGCCGTCGCGCAAGCAGAGCAGAAGCTCTACGAATTCGTGAAGCTGCTCCAAGCTGCTGGGGTCGGCGTCAAATTTGCGATTCACCCGGTCGCTGGGCGTATGCCAGGTCAAATGGACGTGCTGCTCGCCGAGGCCGGGGTACCGTACGATCTCATCTTTCAACTCGAAGACATCAACGACGAGTTCAAGGACACGGACGTGGCGCTCGTCATCGGCGCGAACGATGTCGTGAATCCCGCGGCGCGCACGGATAAGGGGTCGCCCATCTTCGGTATGCCGATCCTCAACGCCGACCAAGCCAAGAAGGTTTACGTCATCAAGCGCGGCGACGGCAAAGGCTATGCAGGCATCGTCAACGGCCTCTTCTACGAGGACAACTGCAACATGGTTTACGGCGACGCTCAGGCCGTGATCGTGCAGATGATCGAGGCGGTGCGAGGGCTCGGCGCGAATGCTGCAGCTTGAGGCTTACGAAACAAGACCCAACGAATTGCAATCGGAAACGAGGAACGAATCATGTCACGTAGTACAATGCATGCGGCCGTGGTCGAACACTTTGGCAAGCCACTCGTCCTCAAGGAAGTGGACATCCCGTCACCTGGGCCCGGTCAGATTCTCGTCAAGACGGAGGCTTGTGGCGTGTGCCACACGGACCTTCACGCCGCGCGTGGCGATTGGCCGCTGAAGCCGTCACTCCCGTTCATTCCGGGCCACGAGGGCATCGGGACGGTATCGGCAGTCGGAGCAGGCGTGACGGCAGTCAAGGAGGGCGATCGGGTCGGAGTGCCGTGGCTCTACTCGGCGTGTGGGCACTGCGAATACTGCCTGTCCGCTTGGGAGACCGTGTGCCCTGATGCTCAGTTCGGCGGCTACACGAAGAACGGCGGTTTCGCGGAGTTCATCTTGGCGGACCCGAACTATGTCGCCCACATTCCCGCGGGGCTCTCATCGACAGAGGCTGCGCCGCTCATCTGCGCGGGGATCACGACCTACAAAGGCCTGAAGGTGACGGAGGCCCGGCCGGGCGAGTGGGTCGCCATTTCAGGCATCGGCGGGCTCGGGCATCTCGCGATCCAGTATGCCAAAGCCATGGGCCTCCACGTGTGCGCCGTCGATATCGACGACGGCAAGCTCGAACACGCCAAGCACCTCGGCGCCGACGCTGTCGTCAATGCCAAGACGGGCGACCCAGCCGCTGCCGTCCAGAAGGTGACCAGCGGCGGCGCGCACGGGGTCCTGATCACTGCACCGTCGCTCGGCGCCTTCAAGCAGGGCGTGGCCATGACAAGGCGCCGCGGCACGTGCGCCCTGGTTGGGTTGCCCCCCGGTGACTTTCCCGTGCCCCTCTTCGACGTGGTCGCGAAGTGCATCACGATTCGAGGGTCGTTCGTTGGCACACGAGAGGACATGGCGGAGGCGCTGGCCTTCGCCGCTGCCGGGCAGGTGAAGGCCGACATCGAGCTGCAACCGCTGTCGGCGATCAACACAATCTTCGAGCGGCTCCAGGGCGGCGACGTGCCGTCTCGGGTGGTTGTCGACTTCGCCAGCCGCTGAGGTCCGTCGAGTTCCTCTCCGGTCGCACCGCACAGCTCGGCGGCCACCTCGATAGGGCGCCGCCGGCCTTAGTGTCGCACGACCGGCCGGCGCTTTCGGGCGCTACGTCGGCGCCGAGAAACTCATGAAGACCTCGTTAGATTGTATTCCATACCTCTTGCGCCAATCTTTAGCTGCGGCCACCGTGCCCACGGGGGGAGCACTATGCGGGCTTGTTCGTGCGAACCCCAATCAGCCGATAGAGCGGGCAGAACCCAATGAGCCCCGTGACGAGCGGGACGACGCCGAGCCATCCGAGCCATGTCTTGGGCCCGACGAACACCATCGCGAGGAGTGCGAGTCCGAGCGCCACCCGCACGATCCGATCGGCCTTTCCTTCTTGAACATCATAACAGGGCGCCGAGCGCGCAGTCCGCCATCTCGCCGGCGTTGTCGGGGTTTTCAACTCGATCGTTGTCCGACCGCTGGCTTCCCCTTCAAAGGTAAAGGAACAGGTCGCAGCTGCGCTGGAGCGGCGTGCGCTAGCGGGGGTCAGGTCGATCCAAGTTGAAGTTGCCGGCGGGAAAGTGACCCTCACTGGCCACGCGGACTCTTGGCGTGCGGTCGAGGATGCCGCGAACGCCGCCTGGGCGGCGCCCGGTGTGACCGAGGTCGTCGATCAAGTGAAAATGTCGATGGCGTCGTTCCGAGGTTCGCGCGTTTCAGCATGACCACACAACCTGCAATACTTCCTTCGGCGCTTCTACCCATCGTGCCCAAGGCACTCGGAAAGAACTCGAACCTCCGTCGTTGGGACTTCGCGCTGGCGTGCCAGTCCTCCTCGTTGTCGGAGTCGCGATCGGCGTCCTGCGTTACCGAGCCGTGCACCCCAAGCCACTTGTGCACTACGAAACTGGCAGCGTCGACCTGGGCCCGATCGCAGCGGAGGTGACCGCCACCGGAGCGGTCTCGGCACTGGTCACCGTTTCGGTCGGCAGCCAGGTGTCCGGGCGCATTGCGACGCTCGCGGTCGACTTTGGGTCGCACGTAGAAAAGCCGTTTCAGATGAGCGCGCAACTACCCGTGCAGAGTCTTGTCCGCACCGACCGCCTTCTCGAGCGCGACACGGTCCCTCGCGTCGGCGAATAGCGCGATGGGGCCCACCGTGAAGAACGGGCTCGCGCTCGGCAGCGCACCGGCCTCTTCATACGCATCGGTCTTGATTCGCGAAGACGGAGGGGCTCGAGAGGTCCGTTGCGCAAGATCGTCAACCGGGCTTGCGCCGCACTCAACGACCTGCGCAAGCCTCAACGCCACAACCTGGGGCACAAGTGCGCCACAGCGCGTGAGGCCCTCGCCCGTTCATCGCCAAGGGATGCTTGGTGCGCCAGCACGCACCCTTGCTTCGACCTCGAGCAGGCAACGGGTCGCCTCGAGCGTCGACACGCGAGATTCTCGATACGCCCTATATTCAGCCGAGGATCAAGGTGCCTTCACGAAACGCAAATAGGGCAGCTTGATGTCCAGAGCCCCATACTTGGCGGTGGCAGCTTCGTTGTTCAACGCCAGTCCTACGATCACATCCTGTCCAGGAATCCAGTTGGCGGGAGTCGCCAAAGGCACACCGTCGGTCGCTTGTACGGCATCGAGAGCCCGTAAGATCTCTGCAAAGTTGCGACCGACCGACATCGGATAGGTCATCGTTAGGCGAATCTTTTTGTCGGGACCGATTATGAAAACTGTACGAACGGTCGCGCTATGTGCAGGGGTGCGCCCGTCGGGCAAGTAGGCGTCGGCAGGAAGCATGTCGTAGAGTTTTGCAACCGTCAGCGAGGTGTCATCGATGATCGGAAAGTCCACTTTCGCCCCGCCGAAAGCCTCGATATCGCGCTTCCATTTCTCGTGTTCCTCCACACTGTCGACCGAGACGCCCATCACCTTGGTGTTGCGTTTGGCAAACTCGGGAGCCAGGCGCGCCACGGCACCAAATTCGGTCGTGCAGACTGGAGTGAAGTCCTTGGGATGAGAAAAAAGGATGGCGTAGCTCTCGCCGATCCAGTCGTGCAAGGTGATCTTTCCTGCCGTGGAGTCGGTCGTGAAGTTAGGGGCAATGTCATTGATGCGCATGATTGGTCCGTTCGAGTTTGCTGGAGGTTTGCCACTGGCCTCGCGTGCTGAAAATCGTGGCGCGCTTGAAAAAAATGGGGCCTCGGGAAGAGGTTACCCGCTCCAAGTGCGTGCAGTCGAGGATACTCCTCGACTTGATTTCATCGCGAGCCGGCTCAGGCTTCCGAAGACCCGCATGGTCTTCGGACGGGGAACATAGCGCCTGAGCACGGTGGCGGCAACGTGCGGTCCCAGAGCGGCACTGACCGCTGTGCGTCAAGGCAGCTCCCGCTCGCTGGGCGCAAATCTCGAAGGCTCGCGGGCTTGGCTCGATGATTGCTAAAAGACAATCCCGACAGCAGGCTGCGACTAGCGCGGCGCTCTCGGACGAGGAGTCAAACTTTGCAAAATCTACCCCACCATTATGCAGCTACAGCCGTAGGTCGAGCCGCCGGCGACGTGTCGCTCACCAGCCGCAGCTCCGTAGCGTTGGTCTCGGCAGCACCCGAAGAGTTTGGAGGGCCGGGCGATCGCTGGTCCCCCGAAACGCTGCTGGTGGCCTCCGTTGCCGACTGCTTCATTTTGACATTTCGCGCCATAGCCCGCGCGTCGAAGCTGGATTGGGTCGAGCTCAGCTGTGAAGTCGTCGGCACACTCGACCGAGTCGAGCGTGTCACTCAGTTCACGCATTTTCTCATCAAGCCGAGGCTAGTACTACTAGCCGACGGCGACGAGGCGCTGGCGCTCAAGCTGCTGGAGAAAGCCGAGCAAGGCTGCCTCGTCACCAACTCGCTGCGCGGAAGCAAGGAGCTTGCACCAGAGCTAGTGCGTGGCGCGGCTTGAGACCTTCGACATGCAAGCAAGAGTAGCCCCTGGCTTTGGAGCTATCGAGTCGGCGAGGACTCGAATAACGCATGATTGTCAGGGCTGCAAGCACCTTAGAGATGAGCGTCCTCCCGGCGCTTCCGGGCCTTGGACGGACACGCCACTAGCGTCGATGGCGCTCGGGCTTCAGCGATCTTCGAGGGCGATAGAAAGTGCGTCTCCAACTTTCGTTTGATGTTCACTTCGAGCTGGCGCACGCGCTCGCGTGACACTCCGAACTCGCGCCCCAATTCTTTGAGCGTGAGCATTGCCTCAGCGTCGGCCATCAGTCGCTGGTCGACGATGCGCCGCTCGCGAGCGTTCAAGCTTACCAATGCCGCCCGAACTGCATCCTGTAGCAGTTGCTGCTCCGTCTTGTTCACCATGGCTTGTTCAGGGCTAGCCGCGCGGGCATAAAGCGGCTCGTCCGTGTGCCATTCGGAATGCAACGCCTCCAACGACACTTGGCGTTGATGTAGTAGACCCACCAAGTCGTCGACCGTCCCCGGGTTCATTTGCAGGCGCTCAGCGATGATTCTTCGCACGTCGCTGCCGTTACCCACGAGGGTTATCGCCCGAGCATGCTCATGCCGGACCTTTCGCAACGTACGCGGCATGGTAATGGCGGGTCCAGAACTGCGGATCGCGCACTCGGACACGCAAGCGCGAATCCAATACCTCGCGTAGGTCGCGAATCGAAAGCCGCGCTGTGGCTCGAACTTGGCCGCGGCGCGGAGCAGCCCGAAGTTGCCCTCGGCGACAAGCTCGCTGAGCGAGGCGCCGGGGCGATGGTACCTTCTGGCGATGGGCGGGACCAACCGCAAGTGGGCTTGGATGAGTCGGTTGCGCGCCGCATGATCGCCGAACCGTCGCCAACGTCGGGCCAGTGCGCTCTCTTCCGCCTGGCTGAGCAGCGCCAGCTCCAAGACTCGGTCGAAGTACAAAGGATCCATTGTATCCAACGTTCAGCAAGTTCCGTTCCATCGAGGGCAATCCCATAGGCGCGGAATGCTGGCGCACGACGCATCATTGAATGATACTCGAGCAGCAACGGATGCCGATCTGAAGTTCTTAGAAGAAGTTGTCGTGAGCGGTCGTCGCCGGGCGACAACGGTTGCGAGCTGGCATCCACCAGCCCCCTTTGAGCGCGCTGCGAAAACGGGAACCCTTCACCGCGTGGTCACGACAACGCGGCCTAGCGGCGACATTCTGTTGCCTGGCGCATGCGGGGTCAGGTGCATCGGCGGCTCAACGCGCAAACGGTAGAAGCTTCGGCGTTACGGGCTCGTCGCGATTTGCAACCGATCAACGACCTGGGTCACGCCGGGTGTCGCCCAGGCGGCGGCTTCCGCGTCCGCCATCGATCGCCAGGACGCGGCGTGACCAGTAAGAGTGACTTGGCCCCCCGAGGTGTCGACGTGGATCGAATTAGCGTCGTCCGTCGCCTGTCGCAGGAGCGCGGCTTCGACCTTTTCTTTGACCTGCGCAGTCGGCACATTCAACTGTTCGAGGTCGTCGATGCGACCGAAAAAACCATGGAGAAGAGCAGCATCCCCTGGAGGCTCTGAGCCAGGCGTTTGGCTGTGGCGGCCGGGACGACCTGAGAGACTCCGCGAGCCGCCCACGCTGCGTTCGAGGCGTCCACAACGGATTGCCAGGACGAAGCATGTCCGGTGAGAGTAACCTGGCTACCGTTCGTATCGACGTGGATCGAGTTCGCGTCGGTCGTCGCCTGTCGCTGCAGCGCAGCTTCGACTTTCTCTTTCACCTGAGCCGCCGAGGCTTCGGTCTTCTTGAGAGTGTCTTGCTTCAGCTGAACGTCTGTTTTTGCCATGCGGTTCCGTACGCACTATGCGTGCCGCGCCTGCGATCGCGTGACCCTCGGACGATGTGCTCGGCAGGCGATGCACTGAGACGCGCTTGCGCCTCAGATTGTGGCGTTCCCGCGCTTCCTACGCCGCGCCTCTTCGGTTTGAGGGCTCCCGAGCTTAGCGAAGCGCTCGTTACAGGGTGATTGCTCGCATCCATCGCCAGGAGGCCCTTGTCGGCGTCGAGCAACGCACGGGCCGTGTCGATCAGCGTTTGAACATTCACCGAGGGTTTGCCTCACTTCCGTGGATGACCTTGCCAATCGCTTTGAAGCACTCAGCGGCTGTGAATCTGCACGTATCCACCATGCCCCGCGAGGATTGCGCGCGCTCGCTCTGTGTCTGCGGCGGTTCCACCAGCGATGAGCAGGAACTTGCTTGCCTTCAGATCTGCCTCGTACCGGATGACGCTGTCTTTCGGTATTCCGAGACTGCCGAGTGCCGCCGCGAGTGCACTGGTTCCACCCCCGAGCGCAGCGCCGACGGCCGCGCCTTCAACCACGCCCATCAAGAGCGAGCCAATCACGCCGCCCGTCAAAATTGGTCCGATTCCCGGGATCCAAAAGAACGCGGGAGCAAACAAGATCCCGAACACGCCACCCCAGAACGCACCGTTCTTACCCCAATATTTCACGCGGTCTCCCGCGTTGTAGAAGCCAACGGCGTGCTCCTCTGTGTGGTAATCGGGACCGACGATCGAGAGCTTCTTCATGTCGAAACCCGCGCTTTGCAAGGCGCGGATTGCGAGCTCGGCCTGTTCGTGCGTGTCGCAGACCGTGACGCAGGTACTATTGTCCATCGTGTCCATTCGCGAATCCATTTCTTCGACTGGCGCAAGACCGTCGATGTGTTCGGGCATCGCTCCGCTTCGGACGGCGATACAGGTCGCGCTTGCTATCGTCATTTCTCGCGCCGTAGTCAAGGCATCGGGCTGAGCCCGTGTGAGCCGAGCAAGCTCACGGCGCTCCAAGGCATGAATCGTGCACAGCGCTGGGCGTTGCGACTCACTTCCAGAGCCGCAGACGAGAGGACTCGCATTTATGTCACTCATTATTCGTCCATCGATGAAGGGCGAAGGCGTGATAGTCACCAGACATACCGATCCCCGCGGTAGCGATTCCTACAACGAGGACCTCGGCCTGCGCCGAGCAAATACCGCGCGCGAGAGGCAAGCTAGACGCGACGGGGGACGAAGCTGCAGGCTGGCAACTCGACCGCCGCATCGCGATCGATGAAGGTGCTGCGATCGCGGCGCAATAATTTCTCCGCGGTAAACACGAGAAGCCAATTGGAAGGTCTGGGGCTCCGCAATGACGCGAGGGCCCTGCAGAACGCTGGTCGGCCTCCCGCGATCGAAAATCGAAGGACCGCATGAAGAGCCGCGAGAACGACGATACTGGGGGCGTCCAGGCGCTGGCCCGCAGAGACGAACTCGTCGCCAACGGCAAGAACGCAACGGGACGAACGAAGCTCGTCGGAATCGCCGGCGACCACGGAGGATTTGAGCTCAAGCAATACCTCACCGAGAGGTTGCGCAAGGCCGGTTACCAGGTGGTCGATTTCGGCAGCCGCGGCCTGACCCCAGACGACGATTATCCCGACTTTGTCGTGCCGTTGGCGCGCGCAGTCGCGCGCGCCGAAGTGTTCCGTCGAAGCCCTCGGGGGCCGGCTCCTTTCACGAATAAGTCGAAGATTGTGAAGGCTCAAACCCGGCCCGGGCGCCGAACGGCGTACGCGAACCTTAGCGTCACAAGTTGCGGCGCAATTGAGTCCCGGTTGCCTACCAACGGAGCGCGGAGGGGTCGTTGACAGAGGCAATCGTCGATCGACGGGTCAGCGGTCGGCCCCTCGAGTCTATCGGGCGCGTTTCGTGCACACGACAACGCCCGCGGGCTCCGACTCTGCAGCCGCGCAGCCTCGCTCTGCCGCATTCCGGGTCAGTTGCTCAACCCTAAACGATGCGTGCACCGCGCAACGTGTCGCTGAAACTACGAAAAGAGGGCGTTCCGGATGATGAACAACGCAACAGCACTGCTCGACGTCCACCGCATGGGCGAAGCCGACCGCCGAACCATTGCGGCTGGGACGCCGGCCGCGGAGTTGATGGAGAACGCCGGTAAGGCGGTGGCACGCGAGATCATCAAGCGCTGGACCGCGCGTCCGACCACGGTGCTGTGCGGGCCAGGCAACAATGGGGGGGACGGTTTCGCAACTGCACGGCATTTGGTCGAGGCGGGCTGGCCGATCCGACTCGCCCTCGGTGGGATCCGCGATCGCGTGACAGACGAGGCCCGCCACCACGCCTCGCGCTGGCCTGGAAGCTTCGAACCGCTCACACCGGCAGTGCTGGACGGCGCGGAGCTGGTCGTGGACGCGCTTTTCGGCGCCGGGTTGAGCCGCGCGCTCGACGGAGCAGCCGCGGAAACATTGTCAACCGCATCTGGCAAAAAGTTGCCGATCGTTGCCATTGATGTGCCAAGCGGGCTGATGGGCGACACTGGAGAAGCGCTCGGCGCGGTGGCAGCTGCGCTGACCGTCACATTCTTCCGCAAGAGGCCAGGCCACGTCCTCTTGCCCGGTCGCGCGCTCTGCGGCGAGCTCGTCGTCGCGGACATTGGCGTAACCTCGTCTGTGTTCGAATCGATCGTCCCGATTACGTTCGAGAACGATCCAGGTCTTTGGAGCTCCGCTCTGCCGAGACCGCGCGCCGACGACAACAAATACGATCGAGGTCACGCACTGCTCTGGGGTGGCTATCCAGTCACCGGCGCGGCACGCATGGCGGCGCGCGCCGCTGCCCGTGCGGGGGCCGGGCTAACCACTATCGCGGTACCCGAAGTCGCACTGCCGATCTATGCGGCAGCGCTGACCAGCATCATGGTCCAACCAATTGCGAGTCCGCAGCAGTTCCAGGATCTGCTCAGTGACCCTCGCTTTTCGGCGTTGCTCATCGGACCCGGCGCGGGCACGGGCGAAGGGACTCGCGCACGCGTGCTCGCCATGCTGGGCACTCGTCGACCCACGCTACTCGACGCGGATGCGCTCACCGCGTTTCAGGAGGAGCCCCGCGCCCTCGACCGTGCGATCGCCGGCCCCTGTATTCTGACGCCCCATGACGGCGAGTTTCGTCGGCTGTTCGACGCCAGTGGCGACAAGCTCGCGCGTACCCTCGCCGCCGCGCGCCGCAGCAATGCCATCATCATTCTGAAGGGGAGCGACACGGTGATCGCGGCTCCCGATGGTCGCGCCATCATCAATAGCAACGCACCCCCGACATTGGCCACCGGCGGCTCCGGTGACGTCTTGGGCGGAATCGTACTCGGACTTCTCGCGCAACGCATGGATCCGTTCGTTGCCGCTGCCGCCGGGGTCTGGCTCCACGGCGCCGCGGCCAGCGAATTCGGCCCCGGTCTCCTGGCAGAAGATCTACCGGATCTGCTGCCAAAGGTGCTGCGCGGGCTCTTTGGCTCAGACACACTCGTCAAAACAGGCTGCTGTTGATGCTCGCTCGTGTCGAGCGCGCGACCGTTGTTCCGCTCACCTGGAGAACGCAATGCATGCGATGGTACTGAAGAAGATTGGAGCGCCTCTCGAATGGACCGAGCTTGCTGACCTGCAGCCAGGGCCGGGCGAGATTCGCGTCAAGGTTGCCGCCTGCGGCGTGTGCCGCACGGACCTGCATGTCGTCGACGGCGAGCTGCCAAACCCGCACGTGCCGATCACTCCCGGCCACGAGATCGTGGGCAGAGTCGATGTGCTCGGCCGAGGTGTCGAAGGGCTCAGCATCGGCCAGCGTGTTGGCATTCCCTGGCTCGGGCACACCTGTGGCGTCTGCCCCTACTGCTCCGAACACGAAGAGAATCTCTGCGATCGCCCGCTATTTACCGGCTTCACGCGCGATGGCGGTTTCGCGACGGCAGCCGTCGCCGACGCACGCTACGCTTTCCCGCTCGGTGAGCTCGGCAGCGATGTCGAGGTCGCGCCGCTATTGTGCGCCGGCCTGATCGGCTGGCGCTCGCTCGTGATCGCCGGCGGCGGCAAGAGGCTGGGCCTGTACGGCTTTGGCGCAGCGGCCCACATCATCGCGCAGGTCGCCCAATGGCAGGGGCGAACCGTTTTTGCTTTCACGCGGCCCGGCGATGAGAAGACCCAAGCGTTCGCGCGCAGCTTGGGGGCGAAGTGGGCGGGTGGGTCGGACCAAATGCCGCCCGAGCCACTGGACGCTGCGATCATTTTTGCGACCGTCGGCGATCTGGTGCCGCTCGCGCTGAAGGCCGTGCGCAAAGGCGGCCGCGTCGTTTGCGCCGGGATCCACATGAGCGACATCCCGAGCTTCCCCTACAGTTTGCTCTGGGAGGAACGGCAGCTGGTTTCCGTCGCCAACTTGAAGCGCCGGGACGGGATCGACTTCCTGGCCTTGGCGCCGAAGATCAACATCGTCACCAAGACGACGACCTACCCGTTGACCCAAGCCAACGAAGCTCTCGCCGATCTACGCGCGGGCCGGTTCGAGGGCGCGGCGGTGCTGGTGCCCTAGCCTTTCCTGCCGAACCCCAATCCCCAAAGAGGTGAAAAATAACGCACATTCTGAGCCGTGAGATTCGCTTGGCCTCTCCATGCAAGCGGCGACTCCGTTGGCTGCGCCGCAACCGTGTATGGCCAAATAAGCCATGTTGAACGGCTCGTTCTCGTCATCCGGATCCTGCCGCCCGAGTGCCAGGAGCTCTTGCAGCGGGATCCCTAGTTCCTCTTCCGCATGGCGCTGCAGATACTGATCTATCAGCACAGGCGAGAAACGATCGAAACCCGCAGCAACGGCCGTCGGTCAGCGCTTCGAGACGTTGCGGCGGGATGGGCATCAAAGGGTTGCCAAGCGCGAGGGTGCTAGTCATTTGCGATTGATCGGTGTCGCAGGCGAATGAGAGATCGAAATGCTCCCGCGTTTCCGTCAGCCGCTTCATTGCGTACGGGGAAGACGGGGCCATGCGGATTTGACCGTCACGATCTGCCGGTATGAAGCGGAAAGTAGGATCAACGCTCTGGTCGATGACGGTCAGCTTCAACCCGTATCGCTCCGCAATCCGTGGCCAGTAGTGAACGCCTGCGCCTCCCATCGGATCGACGATTTGCCCCTCGAGGATCACCGAACCATTGTGCAGGCTGAGCCCAATTCCCTTTGGCACGAGCACATGGCTTGATACTGCGAGCTCACTGGGTGGGGAGTGGCTGCGAATGTGCTCGGTGAAGAGCTTCACGGTCGCGTCCTGTGCGATCGTGGCCGCAGAACCAACTCGGCGCGCCGAGTCCCACGAACTACACGTTTCGCCGTGGCGATCAATGGAGTCCAGGAGCGTCGCCGCGGCCGTTTTGGCGCCGACGATGAGCGGAGGGGCGTGCACTTTGGGACCGGAACGAAGTTGCCGTTCGATATCGCGCTCCAACATGTGTCGCGGGTTGGTCATGGGCGCGCGGACGCACGATGCGTGCCGCGGGTGAGTCATGGATCCCCGACCACCGAAGCTCCCCGACATCGACTGGACGAGGTTGCGCCAAGACGTATTGGAAAGTTAGCGGGCGAGAGGGCCTCATCCGCGGTATCGACGACCAGTGGGGCGCGCTCGTCGTGGCACTCGCAGTTCCACGAAGGAAGGGCAAACTCGTTCAGGACCGGACAGTCAGACAAGCGGTGCCAACGGTTGCCGCGAAAATGTGTTCGGGCCATGGCGCGGGCCGCGCGCGCCTGGCTCCCGTCGAAGACCGACTCAGCGAAACTCCGCAGAAGGGTTCGCGCCGGCTCAGCGCGCGCTCTCCCGAGCACCCACGAGGAACCCAATGAGCGCAACTAGCGGGTGGAGCGCAAGGGCCATCACGACGCTAACGGCGATCAGTGGAAATGTTACACGCACCCAACAGAACAGGAACAACCAACACGAAAGGAGGTCAACTTGATCCCACACGTAGAAGAGTACTCCAAGCGGACCCCTCCCAGCCTTTCCGGGGTCGATACCAAGCTGACGCTTGGCGAAAGAGTTTGGCAGCTCGCCCAACATGGCTCCGCCCCCCATACTGGCGCCAAAGACGATCACATCCACGCTTCGATAGTCAACGAGAGCCAGCGCCCCAGCATGATCGCCCACCACGTACTTCTGCACCGCGGTGCTGATAACGCAGCCGACAACGGAAACGACGACCCCACGCCACGTCTTGTGGTCGCCGAAAAAGCGGCGTCCGTGAAACGTCTTTCCGGCGTCGAGCGGGCGCCTCAGGCTCCGCAGGAGGTCGAAACGCAAGACTATCCCGGCAAGCATCGACGCCACGATGAGCGGAGCAAACAGGTAGAGCACGCGCAGGATCAGGCTGAGGAGGCTATACATGCCTGGCTCGAGGCGTGGCCGGAGGTTTGGTGCGGAGTGCGCGCCTCCAATAGCCGAGGGCGGCGATGACACCGGCGATCGATGCGGCCGCTATCCACAGCCAAAGTCGTGGCTGACGCAAGACCGCCCAGCCTACGGTTCCGAATTGCAGAACGGTTGCCAGCTTGCCACGGGCGTTGGCGCTCGGTGCCGCGGCACGTGCCGCTCGCGCCGACGGGCTGCAGGCCAGCCACACGACGAGCGGCAACTCCCCGATTTCGCGCGTGCTCAGCAGCAGAACTGCGGCAACCGATAAGTGGCCACTGACAACCATCGTAGTGGCGACGGTGAGCACGAACAGCTTGTCCATGATGGGATCGAGCGCGCTACCCGTTGCGGTCACGAGTCCACAGCGGCGAGCAACCCAGCCGTCCAGTACATCGCTGAGCCCGGCCGCCATCAGCACACTCACGGCCACTAGGGGACGGTCGACGAACGCGACAAAGCAAACGGCGAGCGGCAAGCGGAGCCAGCTGAGCCAAGCCGGAGCGAGCAGCAAGTCTCTGAACTTAGGCACTCGGGACAGCAATCCTACCGGAACGGCAGGTAGTGGACCTGATCGCGCCAGTCTTCCGCTGAACTGCTCTCCACAATGACGACCAGGTCCTCGATGACGACCCCCGCGAGTGTCGACTGCGCCACCGCAATAACGCCGGGCATCGGCTCTGCCGCTTCCACCCGACGGTAAGCCGAGGCTACGAGCGTCGAAACGTCATGCGTCAGCACGACGCGATTTTCGGTTGCAGCGAGGGCGAGCACCGTTTCGTCGCTCACGCCAGCGAGGCCAAGTGCCTGGATACGCGGAGCGTCGACATCGGGCAACCGCCGGCGAAGCCCCCTCAGAATGTCGTTGTTGAAGTCCTCGTCGACGAGGAACCGGATCATCCGGGCGAAGCCTTTTTGGTTCGCGCTAGAAGACGATCGCGAAGGCCGTGCGCCGGCCAACGCTTTTCGATTTCAGCGCGCAAAGCACCCGTTCCTTGACGACGCAATGCAACGTACTCGTCGACCCTCTGCCGGTTGTCGAGCGCGTACGAGATCACGGCGTAGACGTTGCTCAACGACAAGGTCGGATACTGCTCGACAATCTCTTCCGCAGAGCTTCCAGCGTCGAAGGCGTACACGACCGTCTCGAGCGATACGCGAGTGCTAGCGACTCGGATGACGCCGTCCGGCCCGGTCGTGAGCGGTGGGAGCCTTGGTTCGAACGCTTGCATCCAGTGAACGATAGCGGGAACCACGGCTCCCGGCCAGTGCCCCTTCCCGGCGCACCCCAAGCCAGGCGCGCTAGTTCGGCGATGGAGGGTGACGTTTTGACGGTGAACGCGAATCAGGCCGCGAGCTCCACGCGAATCTCCGCAGAAATCTCGTGGTACATCGAACAAATCGCCCCCGCGCAACAAAGAATGAAACGCGGAGTCAGATCCTCGGCGATCCATTCGAGCGGCGCATCACGTGAGCTTTCCCCAACCGCTCCAGACTGTTCGCGCTGCGCGGCCGCCCACACCGTTTCGTCGCTATGCCCGCCGAGATGCTCGTCGAGTACCGTGTCGACATCGAACCCTAGCGCAGCCGGCTGCAGCGCCGCGGAGTGCGGCAGATTCTCATCGAGCTTCAGTCTCAAGCGACCTTCACACCCGGCGGGATCGGACTAAGCGCCGGAAGGTCCTCAGCGGCCGATGCAGCGGCGAAGGCGATGACCGCGCGAACGTCGATCTGGCTTGCAGCCGAACCGTACGGACCGTACACTTCGGTCATGCCAAAGAAGAGCTACGGCGCCGAGGAAGCACGTACCCTACTTCCCGAGCTCATCGAGCGGGCGCATCGCGGGGAGCACAGCGTCATTACCAAGCGAGGCAAGCCCTACGCTGAGGTCGTGCCCGTCGGCAGCAGCACGAACGGCAAGCCGAGGCTTTCGTTTCTCTCGCTTGCTGGGACCGGTCACGGTTTATGGGGGCATGATTCCCGGAAAACCCTGAAGCACCTGCGGGATGAATGGCGATGACGCTTGCGGCACAGGTCCCCGATGGCGGGACCGTGCTCATCGACACGAACCCGATCATCTATGTTCTCGAGGGGAATCCGCTCGGCGCGCCGTTTCGCTCGATCTTCGAGGCGGTGGACAATGGTCGAATCCGGGCACTCGTGACGCCTATTACGGTGGCGGAGGTGGTCACAGGCCCTCTAAAAGCGAACAGAGACGCTTTGGCCGAGCGATATCGGCGGACGATCACCCAAAATCCGGGTTGGGAGATTCGCGACATCGACGCTGATATCGCGGTGCTCGCTGCCCGCCTGCGGCTGCGTCACGCACTGAAGCTTCCGGATGCGTTCCAGCTCGCCGTCGCACTCGAGGAGGGCTGCTCCGCTCTCGTCACCCACGATCGCGACTTCGGTACGGTGAGCGACATACTTGTGCTCGGCACCGCTCGGCGCTCCCGCTAACGGCGAACACTTGCAGGGCACTTGTTCCCCCCCTCGACTGACGCAGGGTCGAGCGCCTCGATCCGGCGTTGGACTGCGGCCCCCAGCTGCGGCGATCGCGTAGCTCAGGGTTCCAACGACCGATCGACGAACAATTGCGCCCACGCTTCGGGGATCTTCCAGTATTCGATACCGCGCATCAGGGCGCGTTCTTGAGCTCGACGTAGGCCGCCTCGAGCCCCGCCGCGCTCGCGATCGCCTGTGCGGCCACCGCGCTCGTCGCGTCTGCGCTGTTGGCGACGACATCACCGCAATTCCCTGCGGGCCAGGTCGTCACGAGCGACGGCACGCTGGCGTTCGTCGGGTTGCCCGCGAGCGTTGTCCCATTGTTGACATAAGACGCGGGGCAAGTACGCGAGCTCGAGCTGCACCCGCTCTGGCCGGAAATTCCCGCCGTCGCGCCCCAGTTCCCCGTGTAGGTGATGTTCCAAGGCAGGTGAATCCCAAAACGCAGACGAGGCGGTTTTGCACGTTTCTAAAGTGACCGCGACTCGCTCGAACGGCTCACCCCCGGGAGAACTTCACGAAAACGATTGTTGAATCGTGCTCGGCGCCATTGCTGGGCACATCGTCATCAGCCTAAGCGGCGCGAGACCCCGACACGCGCCGCTCACAGGCTAGTCTCGGGACGCGGGCGCGACGTCGGACGTCCTGGCGTCCGCGCGGGTCGAATGCCCGAAGGTCGTTCCGCCTCGTGCAGCCACGTCACCCTGCCACTCGCGACCCCTGATGGGGCGATGGGGCCAGCTCGGCATCGTGCAATCCCACGACGACGAGCGCGCGCGGTCGAGCCGACGGCGCTTGTCCCGGACTCGCGCGTCTCACGAATACGCAACTGACTGCGAGAGCAACAAGCGCGAGCCGACGCGAGCCGTCCTTGGCGCAGTGTGTGCGCCGATGTGCAAACCGTGCGCGGCAGCTGCCGGCTGCTCACGGGACAACACAAGCGGCCGCGAAGACCACTACCTGAGATCTTCGCGGCAATATCGCAGCCGGAGCGGGTGACCTCGCCAACGGTCCGAGTCTTGCCTGGGATAGGGCGTGCGCCGAGGTTCTGCGCGCTCACCGTCTTCTCTACCTGGAGCCAAAAAAATGCGCATTCTCGTCGGATCTGATTTGGGCCCGGCCTCGGACGAAGCCCTGCGACAGGCGATACAGCTCGCTCGAGCGGAACAAGCCACGCTCGCCGTGTGTCACGTCTTGCCCGAGCCGCAGCTTCGGACCCTGTTCCCGGAAGAACACGAGCGCGACGTCGAAGCGCTTGCAGCGCTCGAGCCGCGCATCACGGCCGAGTTGCGCGCTCAGGTCGAACGCCTGCACAGCGGGGCGGTTATCCCGCTGACGGTCTTCGTCGAGCGTGGCTCCGCCTACGCCGAGCTCGTTGATCGAGCTGAGAAATGGCAAGCCGATCTGATCGTGATCGGAAACAACGGCCGCGCGGAGCTCAAGCATCTATTTCTCGGCAGCGTCGCCGAGAAGGTCGCCCGGCACGCGCCGTGCGCGGCGCTCGTTGCGCGAGAGCACGCCGAAGGCGTGATCTTGGTCGCCACGGACCTGTCGGATCCTGCGCAGCTCGCCATCGCAGCCGGAGCGCGCGAAGCGGGTCGTCGCAAGCGCCCGCTAGTGGTGATGCATGCGACCGACACGCTGTCTCGACGCACCGCCCCGGCGATGGCACTGCTCGGAGCAAATCCAACCGTCGACTCCGCTGAGGTCGTGCGCGAGCGAGACAACCTAGCTCGACAGATCATCGAAAGCGCGTTGAAGCGCCTAGGTGCCGAGGCACAGATCCGGATCGTGAGCGGTGATGCCTCCGAGGAGATCCTGCGGCTCGTCGCCTCACTGCCCGCGGAGCTACTCGTGCTCGGGACACGCGGTCGCAGCAACATTGCGCGCATCATGCTGGGCGGCATTGCAACACGCATGGTGCAGGCCGCACCGTGCTCGGTCTTGGCGGTAAGGCCACGCCTCGCTTGAATTTGGTCGACCCGCGCGACTAGCAGAGTCGCGAGGCCGCGCGAGGCCGACTCGGCAGGCTTGACTCGATTGTGGCAAAGATCGTCCAGGGCCACGCGGGCAGGGGCAGGAAGATCAAGCGATTGATCGAGCTACGCGAGCCAATAAGGGCCTGGCGTTCCGCAGCGGGAAGCGCGCTGACAATGATCACCAGCGAGACCGTCGGACTGCCGATCAGGCGCCTCGCCAATCGCTGCGCGGAACGCGCGGGAAGCCCGTCGGGGTATAGAACGACGCAGTCAGACCGCAGCGACTCTTCCGAGGGCTCCTCGGAGGCGAGCGCCGCGCGAAACGCAACCCGCCGTCTTAAGTAGCAGCCAAGCCCTTCGATGGTCGCGGCATTGTGGGAGATGGCAGTTACGCTGAGGCTGCGTCTAGTCGCCGGTTTCGCGTTGAACATTGTACGAGCTCGAGCCTCAAAATGACGATCGTGGCCACGGACGAGGACTGCCCGTTCTGCCCGTGCGGCGACATCGGCAGTCGCCAGCACGGAGCACTTAGTCGTCTTTGTGCACGATATGCAGCGGCGCACTGTTGGCGTGAATGCGATCGTTGCCGATCATCAGCGCCGCGGAGTGCGCGTCGCGCAGGTGCCGAACGACACTGAACCGAGAATCGTTGCGATAGCCCGTCGTGCCGCAAATGCGCAGCGCCGCCGTCACGATCTCCACAACGAGCTGAGAAGAGCTGATCTTCA
>DATCFJ010000688.1:0-3282 GCA_036509605.1 Polyangiaceae bacterium
GGGCCCGCGAATGGTCAAGTCGGTCGATGATCGCGGTCGAGGCGCCCGGCCGGCGAGGCGCGACGAAGGCGCATACTGCTGGTATGTAACTGAGGAGCAACGAAGCCAGCCGGGATGCATCGGCTGCGAGGGCGATCGACTCGACCATTCGCGGGCCCTAAGCTTGGGGTGCATGTTTAGAAGGCTCGACCCTGAGCAGATCGTGCTCACTGCGGTAACGCTTGAGCAGCGCATCGAGGAGCGGTTCCCAGGTGCAGGTCTCGGGAAGGTCGCGCATGAGCTCAGTCAGGTAACACGCGAGGCACACGCGCTTTCTGAGTGGCTCTCGGCGCCGAACCGGCCGCTTCGTTGGGGCGCGGGATTGGCGATCGCTCTGCTATTGGCCGTCGTGGTGGCCGCCGCGAGCACGCTCCGCGGTCAGAGCGGGCTGCACTCTTGGGCCGATTGGGCGCAAAGCCTGGAGGCGCTGGTCAACGATGGCGTGTTCGTCGGCGTCGCCATCTACTTCTTACTCGGGCTCGAGCTGCGCCAGAAGCGCGCCCGTGCGCTGCCTGCGTTGCACGTGCTCCGCTCGCTGGCGCACATCGTCGACATGCATCAGCTGACCAAAGATCCGGAGCAGATCGTAGCGGGTGGCCCGCGCACGCCATCGTCGCCCGTGCGTACGATGAGCGCGTTCGAGCTGACGCGTTATCTCGACTATTCCACGGAGCTGCTCGCCATCATCAGCAAGGTGGCGGCGCTCTACGTGCAGGAGCTGGCCGACCCGGTCACCGTCGCGGCGGCCAGTGCGGTCGAAGAGCTGGCCGTGAACTTGTCGCGTGCCATCTGGCAGAAGATTGTGATCTTGGATCGCGTGAGCACTGTCAACGTCGCGCCGGAGCCAGCCCGCCTCGGCTGAGTGCGCAGCTGCTATGGGAAGGTCGGCCGGCGGGTGTCGACAACCCCGACTGCGCCCGTCGGGTTTCGACTCCTCCAGGGGGCGAGCTGACACTCGCGTGATCGAGCGAAGCGGTGTCACCGAAACGAACTGCAACAGTTGCCGGTGATTCGCCAATTTGAGCGACAGTTACGGTCGCTTGCAGGCGTGTGGGAAACTCATCAATGACTCCACACACTTGTTACTTGCCAGGGCAGAGTCCCGGATCAAAGCTGACTGCCGAGATGAACGCCAGGCGCGGCTCGGGTACACGAAACCTTTCAGAGGTTCGTCGTGTTTTGATCGTGGATGACAATCACGACTCCGCAGACCTGCTGGCCTTGGTGCTCGAGCGGGAGGGACACGAGACTCGCGTGGCTCACGACTCGGCAGAAGCGATCCCGCTCGCGGCCCAGTTTCGACCCAACCTCGCGTTTCTGGATATCGGCTTACCCGGGATGGACGGCTATGAGCTGCTCGACGTTCTACGCGCCACGCCAGAGCTCGAAGGCTGCAAGTTCATCGCGGTCACCGGCTACGACGACGTGACTTGCGGTGCGCGCGGCTTCGACGCCCACTTGCGCAAGCCGGTGGATCTGGGCGCGGTCGTGAATCTGGTGCTCGAGGTCGGGCAGAGCGCGCTCGCTGGCGTCAAGCCGGCCTCGGCGTAGCGCGTTCGCGTTTTTTCCGGCTCGCGCATCCTTCCGCTGGTCTCGGTCGTTGATCGGGAAAGGAGAGGATTTTGCATGAAGAATCTGGAAGGCGTGAGCAGGACCTCGGGATCACCTTCCGGGCCATCGTTCCACAACAGATGATCGGCGACACGGAGCTCGGGCGCGCGGGCGCGGAGGGCTATGCCGAGCGCAACCGTCGAGCGAGCTGATGCCGCTGTCGAATCGCCCCATGGGGCCCCAACAGCTTACACGTGCGCCTGCGGGCAAGCCTCGGCCGAAGCGCAAAGATGTCTGCGCACGGCCCCGTGCGCAGCGGCGGAAAGTCAGCGGCGTGGAGCACTTAGCTACCCGCTCGCGTCGTGGATTCGAAATCATCACTCGAGCTCGCGCGCTCCCGCGACGCGTGCCTGTCGATGCTCGGCGCCTGAACGTGGGCGCGGAGAAGCGCACACACCCTACTACTTGTTTTGTTGTAGGGGCTGTCCAGCGCTGCGAAATTCCCGTTAAACTTAGAAGTAATGCCGTCGTCCCGTGTTTTCTTTCGCGCTGGTTTAAATAGCTTTTTATCCACCGTAGTCGTGGCTTGCGCCCTCGTTGCATGTGGCGGAAGTCCCTCGGTCCTGAACGACAACAAGACCTTCGTCAATGACGCAGGCACGTCGACGGGCGAAGCCGGCGACAACGGCGGGGACAACAAGCCTCCGGTGATCAACACCGATGGCGGCAACATGATGATGCCCGAAGCGGGACCGCTGATCGAAGCGGGGCCTGGCTGTGGTGACGGCCTCGTCAATCAGGACAGCGAAGAGTGCGACGACGGCAACACGCTGCCCGGTGATGGTTGCTCTGGCGCGTGCACCATCGAGGATTTTTCGAAATGTCCGCCGAAGGGCGGCGCGTGCACGTCGACCATCGTATGCGGAGACGGCAAGCTCGAAGGCGCCGAAGTGTGCGACGACGGCAATACCGTCGACGGCGACGGCTGCTCGTCTGACTGTCTGATCACCGATCCGAGCTACGACTGCTCTGCGCTGGCGATGATGTGCATCAACCTCGTCGTGTGCGGCGACGGCAAAGTCACCGGCGACGAGCAGTGTGACGACGCCAAGAATCCCCATGGCTGCTTGGACGACTGCAGCGGCGTCGAACCTGGCTACCTGTGCAGCCAACCCGGCAAGCCCTGCGTGAAGGTCAAGGTCGCGGTCTGCGGTGACGGCGCGCTCGACCCAGGTGAGCAATGCGACGACGGTGACAACACGGTGGCCGGGGACGGCTGCAGCAGCACCTGCACAGTAGACAGCGGTTGGGTTTGCCCGACGGCCGGCACGAAATGTTTGCAAGAGGTGTGCGGTAACGGCGTGCGCACTCCAGACGAAGAGTGCGACGACGGCAACGCCCTCGACGGCGACGGCTGCAGCACCAGCCCAGCCAGCGTTGCCTCGGCATCCACCAAGTGCAAGGTCGAATCCGGTTGGGTTTGCCCGAACGCGGGCAAAGCCTGCATCCCGAAGTGCGGCGACGGCGTGAAGAAGGGCTACGAGACGTGCGAAGACGGCAACTCCAAGTCCAACGACGGCTGTAGCTCCGCTTGTCTGACTGAGCCCGGGTACGTGTGCAACACAATCGGCATGCCCTGCACCAAGGCCGTCTGCGGCAACGGCATCGCCGAAGCCGATGAAGGTTGCGACG
>DATCFJ010000689.1:0-3921 GCA_036509605.1 Polyangiaceae bacterium
GGAGCGCGTACGCTTTTCCGGTTTCTTCGGGTTCACCTATTCCGAACGGCCCAACACGCCGGCGCGGAAGCTCGCAGACGACGTGCCGGACGACGAGAAGAGCGCTCGCCTGGAGGAGATCTTCGAGCTCACCGATCGCCATCGGCGCGAGCATTTGCAAAGCTTGGTTGGTGTCACGGAGCTCGTGCTCGGCGAGCGTCGCGGCAAAAACGGCGACTTCATGGGGCGTAGCGAACGCAACGAGATTGTTCACTTCGCGTTCGCGGGCGATGCCGTCGGTCAGATGGTGCCGGTGCGGATCACCGAGGCCTACAACAACTCGCTGCGCGGCGAGGTTGCAGCAGGCTTTGCCGTGACGCCTCGCAAGCATGCGGTCCACGTGCAGACAACGGCGCCGGCGCGCCGAGCCTTGCCCGTCGTCGCGGGGCCGTAGTGGCTGACATCGTCCGCCCGTTCAAGGGCATTCATCCCAAGATCGCCGCGAGCGCCTTCATCGCCGATACCGCGCGCGTGATCGGAGACGTCGAGATCGGCGAAGACGCGAGCGTCTGGTTCGGCAGCGTGCTGCGTGGCGACGTTGGCGCGATTCGCATCGGCGCTCGCTCGAACATCCAAGACTTGTCGATGCTGCACATGTCGCTCGGTATCTCGAACACCGTGATCGGTGAAGACGTCACCGTTGGGCACAGCGTGGTGATTCATGGCGCCATCATTGGCAACGGCGCGCTGATCGGCATGGGCGCGATCCTGCTCGACAATTGCGAGATCGGCGAAGAAGCGCTGGTCGCCGCGGGCACCGTGGTCACCGCGGGCACGAAGATCCCGCCGCGTTCGCTGGTGCTCGGTCAACCGGGTAAGGTCGTCCGCGCACTACGCGGTAGCGAAGCTCAGCAGGGCCGCAGCCTGGCAGCGCGCTACGTCGAAGTCGCCAAATCGTATCGCGAGAGCGCGGGCTGACGCCGCTTTCGCTCAGCCGCCGCCGACGAAGTGCACGATCTCGATCACGTCACCCGCAGTCAGCTCTGTGCTCGGGTGCTCGGCGCGCGGTACGACCTCGCGGTTGCGCTCGACCGCTACAGGGCCTTCGGTCAGGCCCAGCGTTTCGACCAAACCGCGCACCGTGATCCCAGAGGGCACGTCGTGCGCGTCGCCGTTGACCGTGATTTGCATGGCTAACTGCCCGACTTTTGGTCGGCGGGGGCGCCGCGTCAAGCACCCCAGAGGCGCATGCTTGGCCCCAATCCGCCTAGCGCTGTAATCTGCGGCCGTGCGAGTCTGGACCGCGTTCATCGGCGGCGCTGCGCTAGCCGCGGCTGCGTTCGGTGCTTACCCGCACGTGTGCGCCTGGCGAGACCGGGACTTGGGTATCTTGGTCGGCGGGCAAGCACCTCCGCGAAGCGACGCGTTGGACGCTTGGCTCGCGCGACGCACCATGGCGGTGAACGCGCGGCGCGCCACGCTGCTGAGCGACGCCGGCGCGGTGGATCTCAGCTTCGAGGAGCTCGGGCTAACGTTGGACGTTCTTCGCAGTATTCAAGCAGCTCGCCAGGCCGCCCGGACCCCGACGCTGATCTCGCGGCTCCGCAGCCAACTGGCGTCCGAGCCGGCAATCGACGATGCACCGCTGGCCTTTCACTTCGACGCGCAGCGCGCCGGCGTTCGGCTCGCCGCATTTGCGGCCGCTGTCTCCCGCGAGCCAGTCGATGCCCGACTCGATCTGACCGCCCACGAGCGCGTGGCAGACGTGCCGGGGCGCGAGCTCGACTTGGCCGCGTCGCTGGTTGCCATCGCCGAGGGCAGCCGCGACGACGGCGCGGTGTTCCAAGTCGTGACGCGCGCGATTCCGGCGCGCGTCACTGAAGACACGCTGAGGGCGGTCGACGTCGCGCGCGTCTTGTCCAGCTACGATACCGACTTCGCGCACCACGCGGGGCCACGTGCGATCAACATCGCGACCGCTGCACGCTATCTGAATGGCACGGTGATCGCGCCGGGTGAAGTCTTCAGCTTCAACAAGACGGTAGGCCCGCGCACGGTGCCGCGCGGCTTCACTTTCGCACCGGTGATCGTGGCCGACGAGCTCGAGCCGGGGGTGGGCGGCGGCGTGTGCCAAGTTGCGAGCACGCTGCATGCGGCCGCCGTTTTCGGCGGCTTCGAGGTGGTACAACGGCGCAATCACAGCCGTCCGAGCGGCTATACACCGCTCGGACTCGACGCGACTGTCGTTGACGGAGAGCTCGATCTCAAACTGAAGAATCCGTACGACTCACCGCTGATCGTGCACGCTTTCTTGCCGACCCACACCACGCTCCGCATCGAGCTGCTCGGGCGTGAGCCGCCCGGCAAAGTCGAGCACTTCTTCCAGGTCAAGGAGAAGCACGAATTCATGCGGCGCATCGTGGTCGAGCCTGGTTTCGAGCCGAACCACAGCGAGCGCCATCAAAAGGGCGGCCTCGGCTACGACGTCGTCAGCACCGTTCGCACCACGTATCCGGACGGGCAGCGCCGCTTTCGCTCCTATACGAGCACCTACGATCCGGTCCCGGAGGTGTACTGGGTGGGGCCAGGCACCGATCTGAGCGCGCTGCCGCCGCTGCCTGAAGGCGCCCAGGGAGTCGAAGCGGACGGCGATCCTAAGGGCCCTCCGGGCTGATTTTGGGGGTCTGCGCGCCTTTTTGGAGGCTTTGCGCCACGACCTGATCTGCCCTAAAACCCCGGCGTGAACGCGCTCTTGCGAGCCCTGCGCTGCGCCGCCTCCTGTGCGGCGTTGTCGGTGCTGACCTTTGGCTGCAAGCCCAAGCAGGCCGCCGGAACGAACGCTCCGGCACCCTCCGCGAGCGGCACGCTAGCCGCCGCAAGCGCCTCGGCTGCGCCGTCATCTGTCGACCATGGCGAGCTTGATACCCAAGCGCCTACGGACGCGCCGAAGATCGCCGCCACGGTGATCGCAGCGACCGTCTACAAGTTGGCCGATACCGGCTCGCGCAAGCTCGGCTACATCCGTCTTGGCGGAACCGTCGATCGCGAGGCCGAGCCATCGCGCGGTAGAGGCTGCAAAGGGCAGTGGTATCACGTGTTCCCGATGGGCTTCGTGTGCACCGACGAAGCCACGATCGACCTCCAGACGCCGATCGTGCGCGCCGCTAGTCGCCGTCCGGATTTAGACAAGCCGATGCCCTATCGCTACGGCTTCGTGCGCGCGACTTCTCCGCAGTATTTGCGGATTCCGACGCACCAAGAGCAGCTCAAGAGCGAGTTCAAGCTCGACGAGCATCTGAGCTGGTTCGAGCAAAATCGCAGCGAAGTGCAGAAGGTGGAGCTGGGCGCTAATGACGTGCCGCTCGACGCGCACGGCGTGGCCGCGCCGGGCCTGTCCGCGAAGCCCGGCTTCAAGGCCTCCCCAGAGCTCAGCGAAAATGAGCTGTTCGGCGGAGAGAGTGCCAACGATCCCGTTCCGTTTTGGCTCGACGGTGGGCGCAAGATCCCGAACGTGTCCGGCTACGACGTGCCCGCGTACGCATACTTCGCAGACCGCGTGCGGCGCAAGACGGGCTTGTCGTTCATCGGCGCGTTCGACACCGAGGACGAAGGCGTGCACCGCCGCTTCGTGGCCACGGTCGACATGCGCTTGATCCCAGCGAGTAAGCTCAAGCCGGATTCGGCGTCGCCCTTCCACGGCTTAGAAATCACCGAAAAAATGGCGTTGCCGTTCGCCTGGGTGAACAAGACCGACGTCACGACGTACAAGCTAATCAAGGGCAAAGACGAAGTGCGCGCGGCCGACGCCATTCCGCGGCGCGCCGTTGTACCGCTGAGCGGCAACGCGCGCATCAAGCACGGTGAGCGCTTCTATCAGACCGCCCGCGACAAGACGGTTTGGCTGCGCGCACAAGATCTGGGCGTCGTTGACAAGCCGCCAAC
>DATCFJ010000690.1:0-2083 GCA_036509605.1 Polyangiaceae bacterium
AGCGCAGTGCCGCCGAATAGCGCCTCTGTCGCCGTAGACGCGGGCGTCGCGGCCGTCGCCGTTAGCGCACCAGCGGCGGGTATTGCCATGCCCGCGTTGCTGGACGCCGAAGGCAAACCCCTTCCCCCAACCGATCAGCGACCCACACTCAGCTCGTCGTCATTTCAACAGCGCATCGCGGCCGTCGCGAAGGCGATCATCAGCGGAGACGCCGAGCCCGCCGCCGCGGCGTTCTTCCCGCTCGTCGCTTATCAACAGGTGAAGGACGTCGCGAAGCCCGAACGCGACTACCGATTCCGACTGCTCGCGAACTTCAAGCGCGACGTGCTCGAGTACCACCACGCGCTCGGGGCTGCTGCGGCGGACGCGAAGTTCAGCGGCGTAACCGTCTCCGAAAGGGACACAAAGTGGATGGCGCCTGGGTCCGAGGGGAACAAGCTCGGATATTTTCGCGTGTTGCGTTCGCACCTGCATTTCACGCTGCCCGCGGGCCGGTCGCGCGACCTCGAGCTCACCTCACTGATCTCATGGCGCGGCGAGTGGTATGTGGTCCACCTGCACGGCTTCAAGTGAACGTCGACCGCTGCGCACAGGCGTCGCACCCTGGGAAACATTTAGTAAGATTGGCGAGGCCTTGAGCTCGTCGAGCCGAAAAGACCCGACGTACTGATTTGGCTGCACGCCTTAACGCCGCGTAGCCTTTAGCAACACCTGCCAAATCCGGCGACCGGCGACTTTACCAAGCCCGTCCGAGCCCAGGCCCCGGGCCTGGCGGGGGCGCGACGCAGCGGTGGCAACAAGAAAAGTAGCGCGCCGCGAAAGATACTGGAGCGCGAATTTGCTCTTAGCGTTGCGGGCGAGGAAGCCGTATGCTTAAGAGAGTGCGTCGCGCGCGTTCGGCTACTCTGGCCGTCGTCGTTCGACTACAGCCCTATTGCGGTCAGAGCCTGTCGGTGCCAAGAATCTTCAGTCGCTCGCACTCCGTGGGGGGAATGTGCAAGAGCGCGATCAACTAACCATGGCTAGTGAGCAGACGATCAACACAATCGCGAAAGCGCTCGGGGAAGCTGACGAGGGCCCGCTGGCGCAGATCAAGGCTGTCGTAGACAACCTTGGCGAGCAAGCGTGCATCACGCTGCTAGCGGAGACCGAGAAGATAGAGAAGGCCGGCGGCTTGATGCGCGGTGACGGCAGTGGCCGTCGCAGCCCGGGCGGTGTCTTCTTTTTCCTCGCTCGGCAACGCCTCCCGCGTGACGTGCGCGCTGCGATCTTCAACGACAAGAAGCCGCGCGATCCGCGTGCCCCCGCCAGCGCTCCCCCCGAACCGAAGGTGAAGAGCTCGGCAAACGCCGCACCCCCGCCTTCCAGCAGCGGCCTGCCTCGGCGTCGCGTGTTCGAGGTCGTGCCGGCATCCAAGCCCGCGCCAACCGCGAGCGTCCCGCGCTCTGAGCCTCGCGGCGAGTGGCCGCCGTCTCCTCCAGCAGGGGCCTTCATTCCGCCAGAGCTGCCCGCCGCAGTCGTGCGCGCGAAGGCGAAGCAGAGCGCGCAATCCGCTCTCGTTGCTCTGAACCCGACCGACCAATACCTGCTGCTCGTGGAGCTGCTGGCAGATCTGCATGCCCAATACGGCGGCGAGCCCCCGCGCAACGGTGCGGACGTGCCGCGCTCCGAGCGCAAGCCGACTAGTCTTTCGCAGCCGCCGCCGGCCTTGGGCCGAGTGGTTGAAGTGCAGGAAGAAGCGGAAGAGCCGAAGCCGCGTACCACGCGCGCCAAGGCACCGGCGCGCCCCAAGGCTGCCGCCGCCAAGTCCCGTTCGCGCGCCTAAGCATCGCCCGCCGGCCCTGCGGTCAGGGCGATTTTAGGAAACTGGCGCGGCGCGGCGCCCGATTTCAACGTCGTGCAGCGCCGTATGGTTGCCTCGCGATGTAGGCTCAGGTCATATAGACTCGCCAATTCTGCGAGAGGCTGCGCCGTGACTGAGAAGCGCGAAAGAGTCAGCACTGATCCCGGTCTTGGTCCCTTGGATCCCCCGGGTCCGTCCACGTTGCGCTCCATCGAGGCCGCGAAAGACGTCTCGTCGATC